>CAZJJF010000221.1:4117-7002 GCA_964546245.1 uncultured Anaerolineales bacterium | reverse complement strand
CCCATCCCCGACGAGCGCCTGCCCGACATGCTGCGCCTGGCAACGGAGGACGCCGAGGACGCGACGGCCTGGCGGCTGACCAGGATGCGTGACCGCGCCATGTTGGAGACCCTGTACGCCACAGGTATCCGCGTCAGCGAGTTGGTGGGACTGGACCGGCGCGACGTGAACTTCGAGTTGGGGGTGGCGCGGGTGTTTGGCAAGGGGCAGAAGGAGCGCCCGGTCGTCCTCAGTCCCGGCGCGATCCTGGCCCTCCGCGAGTACCTGGCGGCCCGCGACGACGCCGCGGACGCCCTGTTCGTTGCCCACGACAACGCCGCCCACAGCCGCGATAATGAGCCGCAGCGCCTCACGCCGCGCACGGTACAGCGCCGCATCCAGCGCCTCGCGACGGAGCTGGGCATCAAGGCGACGCCCCACTCCTTCCGCCACCTGGTCGCCACGGTGATGATCGAGAACGGCGCGGACGTGCGCACCGTGCAGGAGCTTCTCGGCCACGCCGCCCTGCAAACTACACAGCGCTACACCCATGTCCGCCCCACCCGCCTCATCGACGAAGTGCGCCGCCACCACCCAGGGCATGCGCCCCCACCGGCGTCGGACGAGGCGTAGGTGTCGTGTCGTGGAGAGGGAACGCGAAGACGCGAAGGGAGAGAAAGGGCGCAGTCGCTCGCCCGGCCTGCCGCTCAAGCAGCAGGCAAGGCAGGAAGCCCCGTCGAACGGGGCTGGCGAGAGCGACGTCCCCCGCTCGCGACGGATGGCCACATCCGTTGCTCAGACCGCACCAAGGGGAGCGTGGCGCGGGCTACACCGCGAAGGCCGAGATCTGCTGGCCCGTGCATCAGATGATTTGCGAGGTTCGACAAAGGCTTGATGGTCACAGGGGGCTGGCGGATAATAGGCTACGGCAGAGGGCGGTCGAGTGATGAGTTCAGACATGGGGGGACACTGATGGCGACGCAATACTGCCCCATCTGTGGGGCTGAAGTCATGCCATACCCGCGCTACCCACGGTATGTATGCCACACCTGCGCGGCGTTGGCATCGTCAGTGGATGGACGGCGGCTGGAGTTCAGTAACGTCAGTTTTTCGGGCGGGTTCATTGCTCACTACGCAGATACCGGGGAGGAATACCCCAGCCAGGAGTGCTTCATCAACGGGGTTCGATGCTTCGCCGATGAGGCTCGGTTCGGGGGTATCGTCATCCAGGCCGCCGAATAGCGATTCGGAGGGGCAGAGACCCCTCCTGCCGTCGGGGTGACGGTCGATAGTCACACGCGGGGTGGGCAGCGTCGCCGCGCCACCCTCAACTCCAAGTCGGCGGCAAGTTATGGTAAGTCTGCCCAGGCAGGCTGCCAGACGACGCACGACGTTGATTGCGGGGCGGGAGGGGCGACGGATGTGCCCATCCGTCGCGAGCGGGTGTGAGGCCTGCGCCGCGCCTGCTTGCCTGGGCAGGCTGCCAGGCCGCCGTCGCTGTCGACCTCGCCTCACGCCCCCCAGCCACCCCGCTTCGAGCGGGCGTCCTATGTCAGCCGCTGCATTCCATAACCGCTAAGCATTCCATAACCGCTGTCAGCCGCAAGCGCCAGGATGGCGTCGTCCGTCATGCTCGGGTTCAGGTCTCGTACGGCGCGGATGTCGTGTCCCTGACTTGCCAGCCAGGTCTCGACGGCCCTGCCAACACCCACATCGACGAGGAGCTTCATGCCGACGCTTCGAGAGAGTAGACTTGTTCCTCACTGACGATCTGCGCCGCGTAGGCCAGGGCAGCCTGGATGTCGGCAAGCTCCAGCTCAGGATAGTCTTGCAGCAGGTCGTCGATAGGTACGCCGCTGGCCAGCGCAGTCAGGATATGCTCGACGCTGATGCGCAGGCCGCGAATTGTCGGGTTTCCCAACAAGACCCGCCGATCAACGGTGATGCGGCGCAAGGCCGCCTCTCGATCCAGCATCCGTCGTTCTCTTCTCACTCCCCTCGCGCCTTGGCGCCTTGGCGTTCCGATCACCTACGAAGTTACCGACTATCCAGGTACTCCTCCACCGCGGGCAGCATGGAGCGCGGGACGCGGGCGTGCAGGCGCGTACCTTTGGCGGTGTGCTCCTCCTCCTCGATCTCGCCGCGCTCGTGGATGAGGGACACGATGTCGCCGCGACTGTAGGGGATGTGGGCCTGGATGGGCACGAGCCGCTCACTCAGCGCCGCCTCGACCGCCGCCAGCAGCGCGTCGAAGCCCGTCCCCGTCTCGGCCGAGATAGCGACCGCGTTGGGGTGGTCGCGCAGGAAAGCCTGTAGACGTTCCTCCCCTAGCGCCAGAGGCGGCAGGATTTTTAGCCCGAAATCTCGCTCCTCGGTACGCGGCTCGACACTGCCGAGCCTGTCGATCTTGTTCACGGCGACGACCGTCGGATAGTGTTCCACGCCGAGGTCGGCAAGGATATCTTCCACGGTCTGCCATTGCTCTTCAACATTGCCTTGCGTTATGTCAACGATATGCAGAATGATGTCCGACTCGGTGATCTCTTCCAGCGTGGCGCGGAAGGCCGCCACGAGCTGTGTGGGCAGCTTCTGGATGAAACCTACGGTGTCGGTGAACAGCGCCTCGCGGCCGCCCGGCAGCTTCACCCGCCGCGTCGTCGGATCGAGGGTGGCGAACAGCATGTCCTCGGCCAGGACGTTCGCGCCCGTGAGCTTGTTGAGCAGCGTCGATTTGCCAGCGTTGGTATAGCCCACGATGGCGACGACAGGAATAGCCGACTTGCGCCGCTGATAGCGGTGCTTCTCGGCGGCGAACGCCAACGCTTTCAGGATGCGAGAGAGCTCGGCGAGCGGAATCATGCCTCGGAAGATAGGGCTCCGCCGACTCCGCCGCTAGCGCAAGCGGC
>CAZJJF010000221.1:0-4107 GCA_964546245.1 uncultured Anaerolineales bacterium | reverse complement strand
GCCCACGATGGCCACGACGGGGATGGCTGCCTTGCGCCGCTGGGTGCGATGCAGGGCGCGCTGCTTACGCACGTCCTCCAGGTCGCGCTTGAGGGACGCGATGATGCGGCTGATCTCGCGGCGGTCGACTTCCAGCTGGGTCTCGCCGGGGCCACGCAGACCAACGCCCCCTGCCCCACCGCGCGCCGCGCCGCCGCCCGTCTGCCGCGCCAGGTGGGTCCACATGCGCGTCAGGCGTGGCAGGCGATACTCGTACTGGGCGAGCTGCACCTGGAGCTTGCCCTCGCGGGTCTGCGCGTGCTGGGCGAAAATATCGAGGATAAGAGCCGTGCGGTCGAGAATCAGCCCGCCGAGGGCCTCCTCCAGATTGCGCTGCTGTCCCGGCGACAGCTCATCGTCGAAGACGACAACCTCCGCTCCGCTCTCGCGCTTCAGTAGCTCGATTTCTTCGACCTTGCCCTTGCCGACGTAGGTAGCCGGGTTAGGGTGGTCGAGCTTCTGCGACGTGCGCCCGACGACCTCTAGCCCGGCCGTTTCGGCCAGCGCGCTCAGTTCGTCCAGCGACTCATCTAGCGGGAAAAGCGGGTCCGTCCCCTTGCGCTCCACCCCGACTAGAATCGCCATCTGGCGGGGCGGAGCCGTCTCGAATGTACGGTCATGTGCCATTGAGGTTCGTTGGGTCCTTTCGATTTGACCACCGACCACCTACCACCGACAGCCGGTCTGCCGTGGTCGGTGGTCGGTCGTCGCTCTCACTTTGCCGCCACTGCCGTCAGTTCCAGCGCCTTGAGGCGGCGCACCGCCTCCTTCATGTCGGCCTCGGGCACGGCGAGGGATGCGCGCACGTATCCCTCGCCGTGATGGCCGTACTCGCGGCCGGGTGTGAGCCACACGCCCGCCTTGTCGAGGGCATACATGGCGAACTCGTCGTCCGCCCAACCGGCCGGCGTCCTGGCCCACACATATAGCGTCGCCTTAGGCTTGCTAGCCTCGAAGCCCGCTGCGCTCAGCCCATCCACCAGGATGTCGCGCCGCGCCGAGTAGATGGCATTGCGCTCCTGGAGCCACGCCTGGTCCGCCGTCAGCGCCGCCGCTGAGGCCAGCTGGATGGCGTTGGGAATGCCCGTGTCAACGTTGCTCTTGACGCGGGACAGGGCCTCCAGGGCGACCGGGTTGCCGACGGCCATGCCGACGCGCCAGCCTGCCATGTTGTAGGTCTTGCTCAGCGAGTTGAACTCCACGGCCACGTCTTTCGCGCCCGGAATCTCCAGGATGCTGGGCGCGACGTAGCCGTCGTAGGTCAGGTCGCAATAGGGATTGTCGAAGGCCAGCCACAGATCATGCTCGCGACACCAGTCCACCAATGTCGCCAGCTCGTCCAGCGACGCAATCGCGCCGACGGGATTGTTAGGGTAGTTAGCCCACATCATGGTCGCGCGCTTCAGTACGTCGGCCGGGATGTCGTTCAGCCGTGGCAGCCAGTTGTTGTCGGCATCCAGTGGCACGAAGTAAGGCTCGGCGTCCACCAGGTAGGTGGCGAAGGTGTATGTTGGGTAGCCAGGATCGGGAACCAGCACCACATCGCCCTGCCCCGCCCAAGCCTGGGTCGCGTGGGCCAGGCCCTCCTTGGAGCCGATGAGCGGCACGACCTCGGTCTTGGGATTGAGGCTCACGCCGAAGCGCTGCTGGTAGTAGTGAGCCACCCCGTCGCGAAAGGCGGGCATGCCAGAGTAGTTGGGGTAGCGGTGATTCAACGGGTTCTGGGATGTCTCGGTGATGATGTCGATGATCCACTGCGGTGTGGGTAGGTCAGGGCTGCCGATGCCCAGATTGATAGCCTTCTCGCCCGTTGCGGCCTCGCGTGCGGCGATCTTCTGATTGACGCGGGCAAACACATAGGGCGGCACGTTGTCCATGCGGCTGGCGATGCGGGGCATGTATCTCTCCTGGTGCAAGATTCGTCCAATTCTAGGCTCGCTCCCTACCCAGTCAAATCCATGCGATGCTAACCACCCCACAACCGCAGCAGCACGTACACGACGGGCACGACCACCAGCGCGCTGTCGATGCGATCCAGCAGGCCGCCGAAGCCGGGCAGCCACGCGCCGGCATCCTTCACCCCGGCCCGCCGCTTGACGCCCGATTCCAGCAGGTCGCCCGCCGTGCCCAGCAGCGCCACGAATAGGGGCAGGCTCAGCTCAGCCGCCAACGGCACGGCTGGGCGCAGCGGTGTCAGTAGCGCCCAGGCCAGGTATGCCCCCGCCACCCCGCCGGCCAGCCCACTCCACGTCTTGCCGGGGCTGATGGTGGGGGCAAGCTTCGGCCCGCCGAGGCGGCTACCGACCACGCAGGCCGCCACATCGGCCAGGCTGACCATCACGCTCAGGGCGACCAGCCAGGCCACCCCCGACGGCTGCGCGCCCAGGGCGACCGTCGCGGCGACGGGCCAGACTACCCAGGCAAAGGCGGCGATGGTACGCCATCCCATCGCTCGACGTGACCCTGGGATGTCGTGCCACGTGTTCGTCAACAGCGCCGTTGCCGCGAACATCAGTGGCAGCCAGGGCAGCGCATTGACCCGCAGCGCAGTCACAGCCACGGCGATGGGCGCGGCGGCCACGAGCAGGCGTCGGCGGCGAAGGTCAAGCCCCAGCAGTGTCGCGGCCTCCCGCGTCGCCTGCCAGGCGATGAGCGCGGCCAGCGCGACCGCCGCCACCCCGCCCAGCCACAGCGCACCAACGCACAGGGTCACGATGCCGCCCCACGTCAGCCAGCGTCGGAACCAGACGTGGCGGCGCAGCGCGTCAAGATTGCCGCGCACCATCACTACCAGCCCCGCCAGGCTGGCCGCAAACAGCGCGGCCAGGGTTTCAATCAGCGGCGTCAGTACGGCGTCAACGGTCATGATGCCCTCTCCTTCTTATCGCTCGCCTGTGACGACGCGCAGTCGCGCGACGCGCTGGGCCAGGGTGATGATCGAACCGCCAAGAATCAGCCAGAACAGAAGCGTGAGCGGCCAACCGTTGGCCAGTGTCAGCGCGAGCGCGTATAGCAGCGCCAGGGCTACCATGCGGTCGGCCTTGGCGAAGACGCCCGACGTCAGGCGTGGCGCACCCAGGGCAGCCGCCAGCACGCCCGTTAGCGAGGCCAGGAGCATGGCGCACAGGGCCACGAGGCCCAGGCGTGAATCCACCGGCCCCACGACGGCCAGTGGGGCCAGGAATAGCAGATCTCCCAGGCGGTCACCCAGTTCGTTCAGCACCGTGCCCCACGGCCGCGCCGTGCCTGACCGTCGCGCTACCTGACCATCCAGGGCATTCAAGGTCAGGCGTATCAGGGCCAGCGGGGGGATGAGCCACAGGGCGAGCCACTGGTTGCCCCACCCCAGGCTGTGCAGCGCCGCAGCGATGGCAGCGGCGGCCACGGCGCTGGCGGTCAGCCAGTCGGCCTTGATACCACGCTCGACCAGCTGCGCCTCGATACCACCCAGGGCAGTTTGAAAACGGGGCTTGAGAGCATAAAGACTCATTGTTCCTCCTGTGAACTCGGCTTTCGATACCCCTATGAAACCCCCTTCTTGCCGCCAATACCAGGGGGCGAACCGCCAAAAACTGCCACCCCGGTGACTCGGCTAGCCGTTTCGTCTTTTGCGCTCTCTTGGTGGCTGTGCTATGCTGTTTTCTGGGTTTGTGAGAGGTTTCCGACGTGTAGTCTATATTGGCTACACGAAGTATTGTAGGGGGATAGGCGATGCGAGCCGTAGACATCATTGCCCGCAAGCGTGACGGGCACGTGCTGACCGCCGCCGAGATCGACTGGTTCATCGACGGCTTCACCCGTGGCGACGTGCCCGACTACCAGGCCGCCGCCTGGCTAATGGCCGTCTTCCTCCAGGGGATGGACGAGTACGAGACACGTGACCTGACGCTGGCGATGGCCCGCTCCGGCGACATGCTCAACCTGGCGGGGGTAGCGCGGCCCGTGGTTGACAAGCACTCTACTGGGGGCGTGGGCGACAAGATTTCGCTGGTTGTGGGGCCGATGGTGGCGGCAACTGGGCTGCCGGTGGGTAAAATGTCGGGGCGCGGGCTGGGGCTTAGCGGCGGC
>CAZJJF010000220.1:0-7027 GCA_964546245.1 uncultured Anaerolineales bacterium | reverse complement strand
GATGTAGCTTGTCAGCGGCCGGCCCAGGATGGGCGTCATGACCTTGTCGGCCTCCTGGAAGGTGGCCTCGACGACCGGCTCGCGCCCGGCGAGGGCGCGGCCCATGTTGGCGTACTGGCTGCCCTGGCCAGGGTAGAGGAAGGCAATCTTGCCGGGCTTGGGGCCGCTACCACGGAACACGCCCTGGGCTTGCAGGGCCTTCCACGCGGCGGGGTTGTCGAAACCGGCGGCCTTGCGCGCCTTCTGGATGCGGTCGAGCAATTCATCGTGGTCGCCGAAGTCGATGACCAGGCGCTCGGGCGCGCTTACCTCAGCCGGGTCGGGCGGAGCCACCGTTGGCGTCCAACCGCCCTCGACACGCCGCCATACGTTGTCGAGCTTGTCCTTCAACTCGGCCGGGTTCTTGGCTCCGATAGCCAGGATACCCCGCAGGGGCAGCTTGGTGGTTGGGGTCGCGCCGCCGTTGGATGAGGCGCTGGCGGTCGGCAGCGTGACATGGGGCGTGGGGCGCTCGACCATTTCAACGGCGGACACGGCGGGGGCAGCGGCGGCGAAGGTCCTGGCGCTCTTGGTGAGGCTGCCAGGGACATGCTCCTCCAGCACGACATGGAAATTCGTGCCGCCGAAGCCGTAGGCGCTGACGCCTGCCCGACGCGGGAAGCTCTTGGGCGCGTCCCAGGCGCGCAACTCGGTATTCACATAGAACGGTGTGGCAGGGAAGTCAATATTGGGGTTGGGGCGCTCAGCATTCAGGGTGGGCGGCAACAGCTTGTCATGCACGGCCATCACGGCCTTGAGCATGCCCGCCGCGCCGGCGCCCGCCTTGAGGTGGCCGATGTTGCTCTTGGCCGAGCCGAGGCCAATGCTGCCACGGGGCGCGCCGATGAAAATCTTGCTCAGGCTCTCGACCTCGACCACGTCGCCGACCTTCGTGCTGGTTCCGTGGGCTTCGACCAGGGTAGCCGTGGCGGGGTCGATGCCGGCCACGTCCCAGGCGCGCTGGGTAGAGAGTTGCTGGCCGATGGGATTGGGGGCGGTGATGCCCTTGCCCTTGCCGTCGCTCAAGCCACCCACGCCGCGAATGACGGCGTAGACCTTGTCACCGTCGCGCTCGGCGTCGGCCAGGCGCTTGAGGATAAAGGCGGCGCTGCCTTCGCCCATGACGAAGCCGTCGGCGCCGTCGCCGAAGGGGCGGGTGCCGGTGGCGCTGAGCGCGCCGATCTTGCAGAACTTGACGAAGGAGGATGCGCCCATATTGCGATCGACGCCGCCCGTCACGACGACGTCGCACTTGCCATCGATGAGGAGATCAACCGACGCCTCGATGGCGGCCAGGGTGCTGGCGCAGGCGGCATCCGTGATGAAGGACGCACCGCGCAGGTTGAAGACATTAGCGACCCGGCCCGAAATGATATTGGCCAGCTCGCCCGGCATCGTATCTTCCGTAATGGCTGGCAGCCGACGGCCAATCTCCTCCTGCCAGTTCAGCAGGATCGCCTGCTGCATGGCCTTTGGCAGCTGACCGAATTCGTTGACGGCTTCCAGGGCGTGGGCGAATTCGGGAAAGGCGACGCGCTGGTGGGTGATGTAATGAAGTTCGCCGCCCATGGCGGTGCCGAGAATCACAGCCGTTCGCTCGGTATCCAGCGGCCGGTTGGGGTAGCCGTAGTCGGCGAGGGCCTCACCAGTAATCGTGACCGCCCATTGCTGGGCCTGATCCATCGCGTCGGCAACGCGGGGCGGGATGCGATAGTTCTTCCAGTCGAACTGGAAGCCGCGAACCCAACCGCCGATCTTGCTGTAAGTCTTGTCGGGGGCGGCGGGGTCGGGGTCGTAGTAGTCGGCAATGCTCCAGCGTTCGGGCGGGACTTCCGTGATACTGTAGCGCTTGTCGCGGATGTTCTTCCAGAACGCCGGCGCATTGGGAGCGTCGGGGAGTATAGCCCCAACGGCGACCACTGCGACGGCGCGTTCTGCACTTGAGTCCATTACCATGCTCCTTACTGCTGGGCGGGGAACGCCTCATTCAGCTTAACGGCGACGAAATTCATGTCATCGATGAGGCCTTCCTGCGCCTGGTAGATGGCGGGCAGGTTGAGGTTCATCGCCAGGTTCGGGTCTGTCTGGCCCGCGCCAATCGCCCAGCGCAGCCCCTCGGTCGCGACCTTGAGGGCAGCCTCGCGGGCGTGGATGCGCGCCATTGCCATTTCCGTCTCTTGATCCAGATTGATAGCCCGCGTGGGCTTGTCGAGGACGCGCTCGGAGAAGATGGCGGCCGTCTCGGCGTAGGCAATCAACTCACCGAGGCGGAAGAGGATGTGCTGGTTGCGGGTCAGGCGGTCGATACGCGCGCGCTCCATCACTGTCGCCAGGGCGCGCATCGCCAGGGCGGCCGTGCAGGCGCCGCTCTTGGGGTTGGCGTGACCGATCTTGTCCAGCTTGTCGGCCCACTCATTATAGTACGCGCCACGGGTCTTGAGGTGGAACTGCCAGCGGTCGCGGGCAATGGTCCACTCCATGATTTCCGAGGTGCCTTCGTAGATGCAGGTAATACGGACGTCGCGCTTGATCTTCTCGACCATGTACTCTTTGGTGTAGCCGTAACCGCCGTGGCCCTGGATGGCGTCTTCAGCGGCCTTGTTGCCCGCCTCGGTCGCCATGTACTTGGCGACGGCGCCCTCCGTCTGCTGCTCAGGGTCGCCCTCGTCAATGCGCTCGGCCACCCACTCGATGTAGGCGCGGGAGGCTTCGAGGCGCGTGGCGTTGGCGACGATGAGCTTGTGGGTGTAGCCCTGCTTTTGGGACAGGGGGCCGCCACCCTGGATGCGCTCCTGGGAGTAGGGGATGGTGCGCTTCAGTGCGGCCCAACCGCCGCCGAGGCCGAAGGCCGCGACCATCAGGCGGGTATAGCCGAAGACGGCCTGCGCCTGGGCCAGACCCTGACCCTCGGCTTCGCCCACCAGCCGGTCGGCCGGCACGTATACGTCTTCCAGGAAGAGGGCGGCGGTGTTGCTGGCGCGGATGCCGTGCTTGTCTTCGGGCTTGCCCTTGGTGAAGCCTGGCTCATCGTCGTGCAGGACGAACCACGTCGGACCACCTGGCGCGTTGGCGAGGATGGTATACAGCTTGGCGACGCCGCCATTGCTGATCCACTGCTTGCGACCGGTGATTTTGTAGCCGGTCACGCTGCCGTTCTCCTGGATGGGAACGGCCTTGGTGGTCAGCGAGCCGAGGTCGCTACCAGCTTGAGGCTCGGTCGCACCGTAAGCGACAAGGAGGCCCTCTTCCGCGATGCGCCCCATCCAGCGCGCCTTCTGCTCTTCGGTCGCGCCCACCACGATGGGGTCGGTTCCCAGGAAAGTAGCCAGCACACCAGTGGCGACGCCGAGATCGATGGAGGCCATAACCTCGGAGATGCGATAGATATCATACGCCCCACCGCCGAAGCCACCGTACTCCTCCGGGATAAACATCAGGTGGAGGCCAATCTGTTGCGGGTCGTACAGGTCTTGCAGAACCTTGTTGGGGAACTCGTCCTTGTGGTCCAACTCGCGGAGATACTCGTCGGTGAGCACCCGCTCAGCATACTCGCGCAGCGTGCCGAGGACCATATCCAGGGTATCAGCATCCAGGCCAGCCATTAGCTCCCTCCTTATGAACGCAGGCCGACAGGCCTGCTAACGAACAGTGCAAGTCTGCACGACATGATAGCGCACCGGCCTGCCTCGTGCGGGGAAGATACGACCATATTGAGGAAAGAACTCACCACGAACCCGCGCGACATCGCGTGGCGCGATCCGCGCGTCGCGCCGGGGGCCATGCGGGCGGCGCTAACGGCCGCTGCTCGCCTCAGTTGGCAGCCAGGACGGGGGTGAGAATGATGAGCGCCTGGCCGAAGATGTACGTTGTCCAGATCACGTCCTGGACATAGGGCCAGCGTCGCTTGTGGAACTCGTGGTTGCCGAGGATTAGATCGGACGCCAGGAAGAGGATGCCGCCCAGGGCGGGCAGCACGAAGCGGGTATCCTGGATTGCCAGCCCCGCCGCCGCACCCGCCATGACGCCGATGAGGCCGGCGTACACGAGAGCGGCGACGTTGAGGGTGGCGGGCATGTGGGGCGAGCGCACGGCCACCGCCCAAAGGACGACGACGATGGCAAGGTAGACAAGCCACACCCACGTCTGGGTGAGCGGGTTGCGCAGGCCGAGGACGGCCGCCGTCTGCACGAAGCCGAGGATATAGGCCAGGTGGCCGAGGCCAAAGGCAAGGATGCCGAAGATGAGACGGTTGGGGGTCGGGATGAGGTGGGCCATGATGAGGTCGCCCAGCAGGCCCAGCGTCATACCGGCCGCCATCCAGCCCGCGACGCCCTGGACGGCGGTTCCCCGCAATGGGCCAAGCCAGAGGTAGGCCGCCGCCGCGACGAGAAGGATGGACGTTGCCATGCGGTATGGGCGCGGGATGCGCCGGGTGGGGTCATGGTGCGGGCCGCGCACGAAGCCCACGGCGAGTATGATAGGCACGGCGAGCAGGGCAGCGGCAACGACCACGATAGACCTCGGTTCTGATTCGCGTCCCAGGCGACTCAGCGCTTGAGCCGCCAGATGCGCGCGCCAGGGGGCGGCGGGGCCGGCGCGCGGGGCGGCCCCAGAGGGAGCACAGGGGTAATAGGCGGTCGGCTCAGGTACTCGCGCGTCGCCCGGTAGCCCTCGGCGATCATAGCCGCGGACTGGCTCAGGTCGCGGATGGGGTGTCCCTGAAACGCCGCGATGACGATGTTGTAGAGGGTGATGTGGGGCATCTGGGCCACGTCGGCCAGGTCGTCTAGCAGCTGCTGATACATCAGGGTGAAAATGGTCTGCTGGGCGATGGGGATGATGCCGCGCGCGGGGTCGCTCATCTCGCCGCTATCGCCGAGATTGATGGCGTAGACAGTCGTCGCACCCTGACCGACAGCGACGGCGATGGGGACGTTGGCGACCACGCCGCCATCGACATACTGGTAGCCATTGTGTTCCACGGGCGGGAAGATGGGCGGGATGGCCGAGCTGGCAAGCACCGCGTCGACCAGCCGGGCCTTCGGGTCTTCGCCGAACAGGAACAAGGAGGACGAGTTCAGATTGGCGGCCGTGGTGTACAGCCGAATCTGAGTGATGTCGCCAAAGGTATTCACCCCCGGCGGGAGGCAGGCCTCGATAAAGCGGCGCAGGCCATCATTGGGATACAGGCTATCCTGGCGCGTGAGAAAACGTCTGGCGATGGTGAACCAGTTGCCGGGAAAGATATCGCCCGAGGGCGCGTGAATCCACTGTCCCGCCAGCCGCTCCACGCCAGCGGTAGTCGGGTTGGTGGCAAAGCCGGCCGCGTTGATGGCGCCGGCCGACGTGCCGACAATCATATCGGCGCGAATGTTGGCCTCAACCAACGCCTGGAGCGCGCCGACTTCCAGCGCGCCCCGTGCCCCGCCGCCGCTGAGGACGAAAGCAATCATGGGACCGCCGTCTGCGGGCGGGGCTGGAACTGGATGGCAAGGATCATGGTATGACGCTCCCCAGGTCAGGCCGTTGGCACGCCGGCGCGCGCCAGGAGTCGCTCGGCGGCGCGCAACATGGGCGCATCCACCATCTTGCCATCGAGGGCGAAGGCGCCCGCGCCGACAGCCTGGTGGGCATGGTAGGCGGCCAGCAGGCGCTGGGCGGCGGCGATGCTGTCGGCGGAAGGGGTGAAGGCGTCGACAATGACCGGCACGTGGCGTGGGTGGATGGCAAGTTTGCCGCTGTAGCCCATGTGAGCGGCGCGGCGGGCGTCCTCGGCCAGACCCGCCAGGTCAGCCAAATCGACCCAGGGCGTGTCAAGGGCTTGCAGGCCGTAGGCGGCGGCGGCGATGACGACCGCGCTGCGGGCGTGAAACACCTCCCAGCCGTCTTTCGAGCGTGTCGCGCCGATATCCCCCGCCAGGTCCTCGGCGCCAAAGGCGAGAGCATCCAGGCGCGGGTCGGCCTGGGCGATGTCCTCCAGGCGCAGTATGCCTCGCGCCGTCTCGACAATGGCAATCAGGCGGATGTTGTGGGCAGGCCAGCCGTGGTCGGCCTCGGCCTGACTTAGCAGGTCGCACACCCATCGCACGTTGTCGCCGCTCTCGGCCTTCGGTAGGACATAGCCATCGGGGCGGGCGTGGACCGTGGCCGCCACGTCGGCCTCCATCAGGCCGGAGCCGACGCTGTTGAGACGCACCAGCCGCTCGCTGCCTCCGAAGTCCAGGGATGTGAGTGCGTCTACCACGGCGGCACGCGCCGCTGCCTTGCGATTGGCGGCGACGCCGTCTTCCAGGTCCATGATGATGCTGTCGACGCCGAGGGCCGCGCCTTTGGCAATCTTGCGCGGGTCGTCGCCGGGCATGAACAGCAGGGCGCGGCGTGGGCGACTCATGGCGCGGCCTCCAGGGGGCGCTTCAGGAACAGCACGATGCGCTCGACCTCGATGACCACGACGCCGTTCTGGTTGCGGCCCACGTGCTTGAGGCGGACGATACCTCGATCCGGCGCACTCCGCGAGTCTCGCTTTTCCAGGACTTCCGTCTCGACGTACACGGTATCACCGTGGAACAGGGGGTGTGGGTGGACGACCCGCTCGTAGGCGAGGTTGGCGACGATAGTGCCCTCGGTCAGCTCGGCAACGGTGAGGCCGACGACCAGGCCGAGGGTAAAGATGCCGTTGACGATGCGGCGGCCAAACTGGCTGCGGCTGGCGAAGTCCTCGTTGAGATGCAGCGGCTGCGGGTTCATGGTCAGTGCGCTGAACAGCACATTGTCCATCTCAGTGAGGGTGCGCCCCTGGCCGTGGCGAAAGGTGTCGCTGACGTTCAGCTCATCGAAATATCTGCCTGGCATGCATGAACTCCTGAGACGTGATGCGTGAAGCATGGCGCGTGAGAACAGGTCTGCTTGGCCGGGTCATGTCTCACGCATCACGTTTTACGCTTCGGTCACGGCTTGCTGCCTTGAAACGTAGTCATCCAGGTAGCCC
>CAZJJF010000219.1:0-7027 GCA_964546245.1 uncultured Anaerolineales bacterium | reverse complement strand
TGAGGCGTTTGGCAAGCATGATTCTCAGGGTTGAAGGTTACAGGTTGCAGGTTGAAAGTTGGGCCGCGCTCTGTCGCCCTGAGCAACACGAAGGGCCTCAGGCAACAACCAGAGAGCGTTTCATCCCCCACCCTCACTCGTGATTGTCACCCCGGCGGCAATCCAGAGATGCCTCCTCCCGTCGGCATGACAGTCGGGTCCTCATCGCGGGACAGTGCCACGCATCACGTTTCGCCTCTCGCGACGACCATCGCCTCGGCCAGGTCGATTCTGCCGGTGTACAGGGCCAGGCCGATGATGACGCCGTCGATGCCCCGGTCGGCGACGGCATGCAGGCGGGCGATGTCGTCGAGGCTGGCTACGCCACCGGATGCGATGACCCGCAGGCCGGTCGCCTCAGCGAGGGCGACGGAGCCGTCTACATCCACGCCTTGCAGCATCCCGTCGCGGGCCACGTCGGTGTATAGCGCCAGTTGCGCGCCGAGCTTTGCCAGCCGCTGACCCAGGTCGGCCACGGCCAGGTCGCTCACCTCGCGCCAGCCGTGGGTGGCAACCCGGCCGTCGCGAGCGTCCAGGCCGACGACTACACTCTCGGCGCCGTACTTGTCGAGGACCACGCGCAGCAGATCTGGGTTGCGCACGGCGGCCGTGCCCAGCACGACGCGGGCTACGCCCCGGTCGAAGGCGTCTTCGACGGCCTCCAGGTCGCGCAGGCCGCCGCCAAACTGGACCGGGATGTCTACGGCGTCGAGGATGCGGTTCAGCGCCCGCAGATTGGGCGAGGTTTCGCCCAGCGCGCCGTCCAGGTTGACGACGTGCAGCCACTCCGCGCCAGCCTCGGCCCACCGCTCGGCGGCTTTGACGGGATTGGCGTCGTAGACCGTCGCCTGGTCCGGGTCACCCTGGCGCAGCCGCACCGCCTTGCCCTGGCGCAGGTCGATGGCGGGGTAGATGATCATGGCCCCTCGCCTAGCTGGTCGAGCGAGCGCAGCGCCCACAGCGCGCCCGCCACCGAACTGACGCTCACGATGTCGCCCTCATTCACCAGGTTCATGATATCGACCAGGGGCGTCAGGCGTACCTCGATATCCTCGGTGTGGTCCAGGTGACGCTCGCTAGCGGGCAGCGCGTCGCGAGCCAGATACAGGTGGACGGCGTGGCCGCCGCGGCCGGTATGGCGGGCCACCGTGCCCAGGTGGGTCCAGTCATCGGCGGCGTAGCCGGTCTCCTCGGCCAGTTCGCGCTGGGCTGCGGCCAGCGGGTCTTCGTCGCTGTCGATGTAGCCGCCGGGCAGGTCTACCGCCACGCGCCCGATGCCGTGGCGGTATTGGGCCACCAGGGGCACATGGCGGTCGGGTGTGACGGCGAACACCAGGGCCACGTCCGGCTCCCATAGCATGACGTAGTTTGGTATCTCGACGCCGTTGGCCAGGCGCACGTGCTCATCGTACAGGCGCAGCCAGGGCGAGCGGTCCAGCAGAGGCCGACGGTCGAGGACTTGCCAGGGGTCAGGCATGGGCGGTTCCCAGGGGCGGTGTGCCCTGCGCGGCCAGGGCGACGAAGTTGCGCACGATTTGTAGCCCGACGTGCTGGCTCTTCTCAGGGTGGAACTGGACGGCCATGACATTGTCGCGGGCAGCGGCACATACGAAGTCCTCGCCGTAGTCGGTGGTCGCCAGGGCCAGCGCCGGGTCGCGAGGGCGCACGACAAAGGAGTGGTCGAAGTAGGCGTAGGCCCCAGGCGTGACGCCTGCCAGGAGCGGGTGGGCGCGGGTCGGATGGATCTGATTCCAGCCGATGTGGGGAATCTTGTAGGGTGTCGCGATGCGTTCGACGCGGCCTGCCAGGATGCCCAGGCCTTCGTGTTGGCCCATCTCGTCGCTCGCCTCGAACAGCAGTTGCAGGCCCAGGCAGATGCCGAAGAAGGGCTTGCCCGTTGCGACGGCGTCTTGTAGCGGTGTTACCAGGTTATGGCGGCGTAGATGGCGCATGGCGTCGCCGTAGGCCCCCTGGCCGGGGAAGACGATGGCGTCAGCGGCGGCGATGACGGCGGGATCGCCGGTGACGATGGCGTTGGCGCCAACATGCTCGAAGGCCTTGTGCACCGAGCGCAGATTGGAGACACCGTAATCGACGATGGCGAGCATGGCCGTGATCCTCTAGCGAACGCGGGTCAGCAGCAGGTCGCGAAAGCGGGGCGCATCGACTACGGTGGCGACGAGGGTCGTGCCGGGGGCTGTGTGGTCCTGGAACTCGGTGCGGGTCTGGCCGCGTGTCGTTCTCGCGCCTGTGTCAACGGTCACGCGGGCCGGTCGCAAGCTCAGCAGAGTAGGGTCGATGACGTGGGCGACGGCCAGGGCGTCGTGGATGGGCACGCTGGCGCGACCGTAACGCTCGCGGTAGAAGCGCTGGTAGAAGGGTAGAGCCGCCGCCGCAAAGTCGCCAACGGGTGTGCCCAGGGTGGCGAAACTTGCCACGTGTCCCGTATCCAGGGCTGCGGTCAGCGTCACGTCCAGCCCCACCGCCGTCACCCGCCAGGGCGCGTTGAAAACAACCGCCGCCGCCTCGGGGTCGTGGTAGATGTTGGCCTCAGCGTGGGGCGTGATGTTGCCGGGTACGCTGTACGCGCCGCCCATGATGACTACCTCGGCCAGCCAGGCGGCCAGGCGCGGCTCACGGTCCAGGGCGTGGGCCAGGTTGGTCAGGGCGGCGGTGGCGACCAGGGTCAGACCCGGTGTCGCGCTTGCCACCTCGATGATATAATCGGCGGCGTCGATGCCCAGGGGCGCGGCAGTGGAGGGGGGTAAGCTCGCTCCGCCCAGCCCATTATCGCCGTGGACCACGGCGCGGGGCGCGGCGTATTCGCCGGCTAGCGGCCCGGCCGCGCCGACGGCCACCGGGATGTCGAGCCGACCGCCCAGGGCCAGTACGTCCAGGGCGTTGCGGGTGGTGGTGGCGACGGTGTGATTGCCGAAGACCGTCGTCACGCCGACCAGCCGTAGCTGCGGCGAGCGGAGGGCGAGCAACAGAGCCAGGCTATCATCGACGCCGGGATCGACATCCATTAGAATAGGGTGGGGGATGCCTGATGTCATAGTCGGGAGTATAGCCAAAGGAGCCTGGGCTGTCCATTCGTGACACTGGGCATTGACGGTACGTTATCTTCACCAGGGGCCGACACTACAGCCTCCTGATCCCGCCGGGAGTCAAGAGGAGGAAGAGGCCATATGCCACAAGCTGCCCCGGTGCGCGGTTTTTTTGCCTATCCGTGGGATCTCATGGACGCGCCGGTCGAGGCGACACTGATCGCTATGCGCGATGACTACGCATGCAACGCCGTCGCCCTGGCGGGCAGCTATCATAGCGCGACACTGCTAACGCCACGCGGCACACGCTCGTACATCGTTGAGCGTCCCGACGCGAGTGTCATGTTCCATCCCGACCTGGCCGCGTACCCGCCAGAGGGACCCTGGCCGGTTGTGGATACTGCTATCGCTGACGCTGGCATCCTGGGTCAGGCGGCTGATGCTTGCGCGCGCCTGGGAATGCAACTCAATGTGTGGCTTGTCGTGCTGCACAGTTCGGCGCTAGGCCGCGCCCACCCTGACTTGACGTGCTGCAATGTCATGGGCGATGCCTATTCCTTCAGCCTGTGCCCTGCGCAGGCGCGCGTCCGCGCCTATGCGGTTGGCCTGGTTCGCGATGTGTGTCGTCGGGCTCGCCCTCACACCCTGCTCCTGGAGAGCGCGACGTTCATGCCGGTCCTCCACGGCGGCCACCACGACATCAGTTTGCTCGCCATGAACCCGGTGCTACAATGGTTGCTGACGTTGTGCTTCTGCCCCGCCTGCGTCGCACACGCCGAAAGGGCGGCCGTCGATGTGGTGGGGGCGGCTGATGATGCGCGCGCCATGTTGCGCGCGCTGATGAACGAGGGCGCGGCGGGCGAGGGAGTCCTCGGCTCGGCGTTGATAGAGCGGCCGCGGCTGGCCGCCTACAGTCAGTCGCGTATCGCGACGGTGATGAGCCTGCTGGGGGAAATGCGAGGGGCGGCCGCCGAGTGCGGGGCGCGGCTGGAGGTCATTCCCAATACGGGGGTGCGATCCATTACCCGCTCATGGGCGCTGGGTGTCCAGCTGGGGGGCCTGCGCGATGTGGCTGATGGAGCGATGGTGCTGGGTTACTACCCCGAGCCGAGCGAGGTCATCACTGAGCTTCACCAATTCCAACTGTTGGCAGGCGATCTGCCCTTTAGCCTGGCTCTCAACGTGGGCCACGCCCTGAGTCCGACGCGGCCGGGGCTGATCGCGCGGGCAGTGGCGGGGACTCAGGCCGGGGCGCGGGGGGTGTTCTATTACAACTGGGGGCTGTTGTCGGAGGAGCGGCTGAGCTGGGTGCGCGCAGCCAATGAGGCCGTTCTCACCGCCGACCAGCCGCAGGCAGAACTGGCGGGATTGGGCAGACCAGAGGCGTGAAGGAGGCACTTGTGACTGAGTCACTGAGCACCTGGCGGGTGGCGTACTCGACCCTCGCCTGTCCCACCTGGAGTCTGGACCGCGCTGTGCGGGCCGTAGCGGAGTACGGCTACGAGGGCCTGGAAGTGCGCTTTCTCGACGGCGCGACCGTCTCGCCGACCCTGTCCACGGCGGACCGCCAGCGGGTGCGCCAGACGTTCGAGAACGCCAGCGTGCCCCTGGTGGGGCTGGACAGCGATGTCAGGGTCGCCGATCCCAATCCCGCCGTCCCGCTGGAGATGGGCCGCCGCATGCTCGACGTAGCCGCCGATATTGGCGCGCCGCTGCTACGCGTGTACGGCGGGCGCTTCGAGGGTCAGTCGCTCCAGGATGCCGAGGCGCAGGTGGCCGACACGCTGCGGCAGCTGGCCCCGGAGGCGGCGCGCGTCGGGGTGCGCCTGGGCCTGGAGACTCACGACGTCTTCGCCAGCGCCGAGACCACGGCGCGCGTCCTGTCGTGGGTGAATCACCCGTCGGTGGGCGCGATCTGGGACTGGCTGAACTGCTGGCTGCTCGGCGAGAATCCAGCGATGGGCGAGCGGCTGATGCCCTGGCTGTTCCACGTGCACATGAAGGACGGGCGCAAGACCGCTAGCGGCTGGACGCCGATGCCGCTGGGGACGGGCGGCGCGCCGGTGGCTGATGTCCTGGCCGCGCTACGCAAGATAAACTACGCGGGTTGGATCTGCGTCGAGTGGGAGAAGGCGTGGCACACTGAGATCGACGAGCCTGAGGTGGCGCTGCCCCGCGAGCGAGCGGCCCTGGCCGGATTCGGAGTCTAGACGAAGATAACGCCGCTGGGGTTGGAGCGCGAGGAGACGAAGGTAGGGGCGGTCCTGGCGGCCGCCCTGCTTGCTTTGCTCGCCAGGTCCGTTCCAATCGCCAATCGCTCGTCGCCAGTCCTCTCCTGACGCACTGTGGCGGCCAGGGCCTCAGCGCCGAGTTGGGGCAGGGTGAGGAAGTGGCCGCCCAGGCTGTCGGCCAGGCGCGCGGCTGGAGAAGTTGGGCTGCCCTCCGAGTCGACGACGATGCTGTGGACGCCGGCCTGGCGCAGGCGGCTGGCGAGTACAGCGACCTCAACCTCGAGGGGGTGGCCCTCGGCGAGCGGGATATTGCCGACACCGTCGGTCAGGAGGATGAGGAGCGGGAGCGCGCCCGGCTCGACGCGGCGGGCGGTCGCGAAGGCCTGCTCGGCCAGGAGCAGGGCGGCGGGCAGCGGCGTCTTGCCGCCGATAGGCAGGTCGACCAGGGTGCGGCGGGCGCGCTCGATGCTGTTGGTGAAGGGCAGGACGAGGTCGGCGCGGTCGCGGCGGAAGACGAGCAGCGCCACCCGGTCGCGGCGCTGGTAGGCGTCGCGCAGCAGGGACAGGATGGCGCCCTTGGTGGCGGCCATGCGCTCGGCAGCGGCCACGCTCCAACTGGCGTCGACGGCGAACAGGATGAGGTTACCGATGCGGCGGGTACGAACCTTGCGCCGCAGATCGGCGCGCGTCAGCAGCAGAGCGGGGCGGGGCATGGCACGCTGAGCACGGCGGCGCGGCTGATGGGGGGCGGCGGCGCGCAGCGTGGCGTCGAGAGCCAGGTCGGTTGCGGCGTCCTCAGCCGGGCGGCTGGCGACGTATCGACCGCGCTTGCGGTCAGTGCGGGTCAGGCTGCGGCGGCCGGCGGCGCGGCGGGTCAGGTGGTCGAGGCTGGTGGTCAGGCGGCGGGCATGGAACTCCGCCCCCGGCGCGATGCGGCGCTCGCCCTCGGCGGCTGGGGGTGGGGGGGCGGCAGGCGGGGCTAAGGCAGGCTCGCCAGCCTCCGGCGGCGCCTCGCGATCCCCGTCGCTCTGGCCATCGGCGGCCCGACCGCCGGGGCGCGACTCGCGGGGTCGGCCGCTCTCAGCGGGGGCGGTGGGAGCTGGCGAGGGGCGGCTCGCCAGGTCGGCCAGGCGGGAGGCGATGGTATGGCTATCCAGGGCCGTATCGTGAAGGGGGTCCTGACGCAGGCGATGGGGCAGGGCCAGCTCGGCCGCGGAGGCGATGTCGTCGCGGCGAATCGCTGGGCGGTCGTCTAGGGCGGCCAGGGCCAGGGCTGTCTTGAGGATTGCCAGGTCGGCGCGGTGGCCGGGCACGCGGTAGGCTGCGCTAAGCCCGGCGATGGCGCGCAGGTCGGCGTCGCTGTGGATTACGTCGGGCAGGCGCGCCTGGGCCTGGACGATGCGCGCCGCCAGCCGCGTCTCTTCGTCGGCCCACTCGTGGTAGAAGCGGTTGGGGTCGGCCTCGTAACGCAGGCGGCGGGCGATGACCTCGGCGCGCTGAGTGGGGTCGAGCAGCCCCTGGACGGTAACCATGAGGGCGAAACGGTCGAGCAGTTGGGGCCGCAACTCACCTTCTTCGGGATTCATCGTGCCGATGAGGATGAAGCGCGATGGGTGGCTGAAGGAGATGCCCTCGCGCTCCACAACGTTGACGCCCATCGCCGCGGCGTCGAGCAGGATGTCGACCACGTGGTCGTCGAGCAGGTTGACC
>CAZJJF010000218.1:0-7030 GCA_964546245.1 uncultured Anaerolineales bacterium | reverse complement strand
TTCGACTTCGTCAGCGCATCCGTCGCGCCATCGACGCAGTCGGGCGGGTCGTTGTCCTGGGCCAACCTGGCGGCGGGTGCGCCTCTGCTGCCTGGCGAGAGCGTGGCGGTGCTGCTCACCCTCAAGACCAAGATCTGCCCCGACCCGACGAAGCCCATCACCAGTGTCAACCGCGCCGGTGTCAGCGGCGCGCGCGCCAGCTTCCGCACCACGACGCTGGACGTGCCGCCTGACTTCGACCAGGCGTCGATAGACGTCGTGTGCGCCCAACTGCGCATCAGCAAGACGCTGGTCAGCCCGCCCAACGGGGCGGTATCGCCGGGCGTCGTCGGCCGCAACGAGCTGACCTTCCGCATCGAGATCTCCAACACCGGCAACATTACCGTGACCCGCCTACCGCTGCTGGATGAGTGGGACCCGGCCTATCTGGAGTTCGTGCGTTCGGACATCACGCCGGACGTGCCCGGCCAGGGTACACTGAGCTGGGAGAACCTGACCGCGCCCGATCGCGGCGGGCCGCTGCTGCCAGGGCGCAAGATCACTTTCAACATCATCATGCGCGCCATCGGCTGCCCCGCCGACCAGATTGTGTTCAACAAGGCGTCCATCATCGGCGCGCTGGCGATTGCGGCCGGCGCGGGTGTCCCGACCCCCGTGCCCAGCGTCTATGCCTCGGATGATGGGCGCGTGGCGTGTCCGAAGCTGGAGATCACTAAGCGGCTGGTCGCGGCTCCCGACTGCGATATCGTCGGCATCAACCAGGAGATCGCCTTCGATGTCACGATTCGCAACGTGGGCAACAGCACCATTGCTACCCTCCCGCTGACTGATACCTATGAGGCGGAGTATCTGGAGTTTATGAGCGCGACCCCCGCGCCTAACGGGCCGCCGACCTTCAGCGGTAGTGGTCAGTTCCGTAGCGGTACCCTCGCGTGGGCCGATGTGACCGGCCCCGCCCCCAACGGCTTTGGGCGTGACCTGCCGCCGGGGGAGAGTGTGACGGTCCGGGTGACCTTCAAGACCCTGAAGAGCACCTACGACATCATTCGTTCGCCCGCCAAGCAGACGCTCAACCGCGCGGGCATCACCAACGCCAAGGACGAGTACGGCTTCACGGCCGCGCCCGTGTCGACGCCGCCCGTGCCGGTGCGTATCGCCCAGGCTGACCTGTTCATCGAGAAGATTCAGGAGACCCAGTTCGCCGAGGTCAACGTCAACCCCAGCACGCAACTGACGGCGACGCTGCCCATCGGCTACCCGACCCTGCCGCTCACGTCACAGATGAGCAACAAGGTTGCGGTTCCCGGCGAGGTCATCACCTACACCGTCAACTATCGCAACACTGGCCCCGATGAGGCGACTTTCATCCGCATCACGGATGTGATCCCGCCGGGCACGCAGTATCTGGGCCATACGCTGGCCGCGTGCCAGGGCCGCGACATCCGCGAAGGCTGCTACATCGGCGAGATCGCGCCGGGGCAGACCGGCCAGTTCAAGGTGATGGTCCGCCTGCCGCAGGTGACGGAGAGCGGCTTCAGCACCCCGCCGGGGACGACGCTCGTCAACACCATTCGCATCGAGTCAGGCTTCTCCATCGCAGGGCCGACGTGCGGCATTCCTGACTACTTCGACAGCGATAACACGTCGTCGTGGGCCAGCGATGTCGTCGGCGAGTTCGGCGACGCGCCGGCCACGGCGCAGGATGGCCTGCCTGGCTTCGGCACGGAAGTGACGGCCGCGTACAGCGGTAACGCTCTTCACGAGTGGCTCGGCCGCACTGCCAGCAGTGAGCGCGGCGCTACCGACGCCACGGACCCCGACGGCGCGCCAAACCTCAACCCGTACAACTATGACTTCCACGACGACGGCGCGCTGTACCGCAATCCGTTCAACGCGGGCGTGCCGACCAGTCAGCGCTACTACCAGCCGGGCGAGTTCGCCGCCGGGACGAAGGTCATCATCTCGGTGTCCGACGCCAGCGGCAGCCGCTACGCCAACAAGCGCATCTACATCGAGTCGTGGGCCGACGCCAATCGCAACGGCAAGTTCGGGGACGACGGCGACAAGATCATGTTCCGCTGGAACGGCGGTCCCGGCCTGATCGGCTCCGACGGAACATTGTGGCCGCTGGGCCAGACCTTCTACATTCTGGAGGCGACCGACCTGAAGATTCAGGCCCCGGCCAGCCTGGGTTGGATGTTCGTCCGCACGCGGCTTAGCTACGGCGTCCAACCGTCGATGACTGGAGCGATGGACTACGGCGAGATCGAGGATGACTTGATCGGCGTCTTCCAGGGCGCGCCGCCCGACAGCGGCAACCCGCCCGGCCCGGTGCAGCCGCCCACGCGGCCATAGCGACAACGAACACCAGTCAGGCCTGCTAGACCTGACTGGTGTGAACGCTGTACCAGAACGAGCGCCTGACAGGTCTGGCAGACCTGTCAGGCGCTTCGCATCAGGCCATGACCGCCTCAGCATGCGCGGCCTGGTACTCGGCCTCTGGCAGCGCCTGCACCTCGGCGTTGATTCTGATGTCGTCGCCGACCAGCCAGCCACCCGTCTCCAGGGCCGCGTTCCAGTTCAGGCCCCAGTCCTTGCGGTTCAGCTTTGCCTGGGCGCTGAGGCCCCAGCGCTGGCCGCCCCACGGGTTCGTCGCGCGTCCTTCGTCCGTCACCTTGAAGGTGATGGGCTTCGTCGTGTCGCGGATGGTCAGATCGCCAGTGACCCTGTATTCGTCGCCGCCCAGACGCTCGACCTTCGTGCTGCGGAAGGTCATGGCGGGATGCTCCGCCGCGTGGAAGAAGTCGGGCGAGCGGAGGTGATCGTCGCGCTGACCCTGGTTGGTATCGACGCTCTGAGTGTAGATCGCGCCTTCGACGATCGAGTTTTCGATGTGCTTGGGATCCAACTCAATCTTGCCCTCGAATTGGTTGAACCGGCCGCGCACGTTGGTGATCATCATGTGCTTGGCGGAAAACTCCAACAGGGTGTGGGATGGCTCGATGATCCAGACTTCACGCTCGGACATGGGTATAATCCTCCTTGAAAAGGTTGGGGCAGATGCCCTGGTTTGACGTGACGATGTGCGCTGTTTAGCCATCGACAATTGATACCTATATCTTACAGCGATGAACTAATACGGCAAAAAAAAGACGCGATCAGGATGCCTGGGTCAGATTGAGAAGGAGCGCGGCCAGCCGCGCGCGGTCCTCGGCCGATAACCCTTCCACCAGCTCCCGCTCCGTCCGCATCTGCGCCGCCTGCCCCGCCGCGTAGGCCTCGCGACCCTTGTCGGTCAGCACGGCGCGCACGCTGCGGCGATCTTCGGGGTCCGGCATACGCCGCACCAGGCCATCGGTCTCCAGGCGGTCCACCAGTTGCGTGATGTTCGACTTCACGCATGCCAGCCGCTCGGCGAGGTAGCCCAGGGGCGCTGAGCCGCCCGCGTCCACCAGACTGCGGAGGACGCCCATCTTGGCGATGGAGAGGCCGTAAGGCTCCAGCGCGGTATCCAGACGGTGATCAATCATGTGCCCCGTCCGGGCCAGGCTAGAGATGAGGTCGCTTGTGGCGGCGGATTCTTGTCCCTGCATTTCGTTCATGCATGAATTATACAGCATTAAATCAGGTTTGTCAAGTCCCCAGGTGACCAATTTCTCGGTTTGTGGCTCGCAGCGCCGCGTACAAAGGGAAGTAGATGTCGCGGTAGACCTGTTCGTACAGGTCAGCATAGGCCAGATTGGGCGCCACCACCTGAGTCGAGAAGTCGACGCGGCCCAGCATGTCCTGGCTGTCGCGGTAGATTCTCACCCCCAACCCTGCGAGAGCCGCCGCCCCCCACGCTGCCGCTTCGTCCACGGCCACCACCCGGAGCGGTCGCTGCATCACGTCGGCGCGAATCTGGAGCCAGGTCGCGTTGCGCGCCCCACCGCCGATGACCAGCATCTCCCCGGCCCCCACCCCCGTTGCCGCCTCCATGCTCTCCAGCAGCGTGCGCGAGGCGCAGGCCATGCCCTCAAACACGGCACGCGCGACGCTCTCGCGGCTGGCGGCGGGTGTCAATCCCACCAGCGCGCCACGCGCCGTCGGGTCGTTGTGGGGACGGCCCGCGCCGCGCAGGTGGGCCAGGAACACCACGCCGCCACTGCCGGGTGGCGCGGCGGCGGCCAGGACGTTGAGTCGCCGATACCCCGCCTCCCCCGGCTCGTCGGGCACGAGCAATTCCCGCGCCCACTCTAGCGACGCTCCCTGACCTGCCACACCGCCGGTGGTGTAATAGCGGTCGGGGGCGGCGTGGACGCCCAGGTGGCCGCGCTGCTCGAACAGAGAGTCGGTCAGGGTCGGCTCCCGGAGCGCCAGTACCATCGCCTCGGCGGTGCCCAGGGAGTTGAGAAGGATGCCCGGCTCGGTGGCGCCAACGCCGAACGCCCCCACGATGTGGTCGTGGCCGCCCGCCGCGACGGGCGTTCCCATCGCCAGCCCTGTGAGGGCAGCAGCCTCGGCCGTGACCCACCCCACCACCGCGCCACTCGCCACGAGCCGCGCCATGAGCCGCAGCGGCACGCCCGCCGCGTCCAGCATCTCCGCCGACCACTCGCGCCGCGTCACATCCAGGGCCAGCGTGCGCGACGCCAGGGACAGGTCCGTCGCCTGCTCACCGGTGAGGCGGTAGGTGATCCAGTCAGCCACGTTGAGCCAGACGGCGGATCGGGCGAAGGCATCGGGCAGGTTGTGACGCAGCCACATCAGCTTGCACAGGGAGTAGATAGGCTGCGGTGTCTGGCCGGTGATGTCGAAGACGCGCCGCGCGCCAAAGACCTCTGCCCACCAGCGGCCCTCGGCCAGGGTGCGCGGGTCGTACCAGGCTATCATCGGTGCGAGGGGCTGCCCGTTATCGTCAACCAGCACGCCCGCCTCGGCCATGCTCGCCACGGCCAGCCCGGCGATGTCGCCTGCCGCGTAGCCCGCGCTGACGAGTTGCGTCACCGCCTCGCGGATGACGCCCGCCACGACACGCCACAGCTCGTCGGCGTCATGCTCGGCCCACCCCGGCGCGGGCGTGACGACCGGCGTGGCGGCGCGGGCCTGGGCGACCAGACGGCCGTCGGGGGTGTACACGGCCGCCTTACAGTTGGTAGTGCCGACGTCGATGCCGAGGAGAAGAGAAGCGCGCATGGTGGGGGATTATAGTGGACCACTCCCACCACCGACAACTGACGCGCGACGACCGACCACCGACCACCGACGACAAGCTTGCCCCGGATGAACAATCATCCTTCTATCCGCCGTCTGGGGGATGCGGGGCGCGACGGCGCGTGGTACACTGGGGGGGAGCGAGGAAGCCCCGTTGCGCGGCCTGGCTCGCCACGACCACACACAGGATTGAGACCCGCGAGATACACCGATGACTCCCAACAGCGTCCGCAGCCTTCTTCTCGCCCAGCCCGCCACCGTTGCGGGCAAGGGGCGTTGGGGAGGCATCATCTAGCGGTCACACGCGACCGGTGTTCAGCGGCGCTTCCCCAGGCGGGGAGGCGTTTTTTGTTTTGGGACGACCACTGACGACCGACGACCGACCACGGGAGCGGCCACTGACCACCCACCCCCGACCACCAGAATCGCCGTGTTCAGAGATTAGCGGTGGTCGGTCGTCAGTGGTCAGTGGTCCGCCATCCGCCAATTCACACGAGGAGAACACCCCCAATGGGACTCGCGTAACCCCACCGCCATATGACCCCGCCGAGATCGAGGCGCGCTGGACGGCGCGCTGGGCCGACAGCCACATCTACCGCGCGCCCGACCCGGCCGCCGCGCCGCGCGGCAAGTTCTACTGCCTGGACTTCTTCCCCTACCCGTCGGGCGCGGGCCTGAGCGTGGGCCACGCCCGCAACTACATCCCCACCGACGTCGTGTCGCGCCTGAGACGCCGCCAGGGCTACGCTGTCCTGCATCCGATGGGCTGGGACGCCTTCGGCCTGCCCGCCGAGAACGAGGCCATCAGCCGTGGCGTCCACCCCACCGACTCCATCGCCGCCTACACCGCCACCTACCGTCGCCAGATGACGCGCCTGGGCTGCTCCTACGATTGGGAGCGCGAAATCTGGTCGTGCGACCCTGCCTACTACCGCTGGACCCAATGGATCTTCCTGCGCCTGGTCGAACAAGGGCTGGCCTACCGCGCCGAGGCTCCCGTCAACTGGTGCGCCACGTGCCAGACGGTGCTGGCGAACGAGGAAGTCGAGCAGGGCGCGTGCTGGCGCTGCCACAACCCGGTCGCGAACCAGATGCGCGCCCAGTGGTTCTTCCGCATCACTGCCTACGCCGACCGCCTGCGCGCCGACCTGGAGCCGCTGGATTGGCCCAGCCACATCAAGACCCTGCAACGCAACTGGATCGATGGCCTGCGCGACTGGCTAATCTCGCGCCAGCGCTATTGGGGCGTGCCCATCCCCGTCGTCCACTGCCCGCGCTGCGGCAGCGTCCCCGTGCCCGACGCCGACCTGCCGGTGCGCCTGCCGCCCATCGACGACTACCGCCCCCACGGTGACGGCCAGTCGCCGCTGGCGAACGTCGCCGACTTCGTGAACACGACCTGCCCGACATGCGGCGGACCGGCGCGGCGCGAGACCGACACGATGGGCGGCTTCGCCTGCTCGTCGTGGTACTTCCTGCGCTTCGCCAACCCCGACTACGAGGCTGGCCCCTTCGACCCGGCCGCCGTCGCCGCCTGGCTGCCGGTCGATCTGTACGTGGGCGGCGCGGAGCACGCCGTCAGCCACCTGCTGTACGCGCGCTTCTGGACGAAGGCGCTGCACGACCTGGGGCTGATCCCCTTCGCCGAGCCATTCCCGCGCCTGCGCTCCCAGGGTGTGCTGCACGCGCCCGACGGCCGGCGCATGTCCAAATCGCGCCGTAACATCGTCAGCCCCGACGCGGTCATCGACGCCCACGGCGCGGACGCGCTGCGCCTGCACACGCTGTTCATGGCCCCCTTCGACGAGCCGACCACCTGGCAGGCGGAGGGCATCGT
>CAZJJF010000217.1:0-7030 GCA_964546245.1 uncultured Anaerolineales bacterium | reverse complement strand
CCGCTCAGGCGGGACGACGTGATCGCCGCCTGCGAAGCCATCGTTGTCCATCCCGCCCTTCTGAGCTAAACTAGGCGTATGACACTGGTTGAGATTATCGCCGTCGGCAACGAAGTCCTGGCGGGCGATGTGGTGGACACCAATTCTAACTGGCTGGCGCGTCAGGCCACGCGGCGCGGTGGGCGGGTCATGCGTATCACGACCATCCCCGATGCCGTGGACATTATCGCCCAGGCGGTGCGCGACGCATTGGCCCGCCCTGCGGGACTGATCCTGATGACCGGCGGCCTCGGCCCAACGGCCGATGATCTGACCCTGGCCGGTATGGCGGCGGGGCTGGACCGGCCGCTGGCGGAAGACCCCGCCGCGTTGGGTATGGTCGCCCGCCGCTACGCCGAGCTAGCCGCTGCGGGCTATGTCCAGCCGGGGCTGACCGATGCCCGCCGCAAGATGGCTGTGCTGCCTCAGGGCAGCCGACCCCTGTGGAACTCGGTGGGTGGGGCGCCCGGCGTGCGCGTCGATGTGGATGGCGTGACGATCGTTGCCCTACCAGGCGTGCCGGAGGAGATGAAGGCTATCTTTCTGGAAAGTCTGGCTGACCTGTTGGCTGAGCGGCTACCGCTGGCGTATGCCGAACGGGCGGGGCTGGCGCACATTCAGGACGACTCCCTGCTGGCGCCCCATCATCGCACGGTCAGCGCCGCCTTCCCAGAGGTCTACGTCAAGACCCGCGTCCAGGCCTTCGGCACGACCGACACCATTCTCGTGACCTTCGCTGCGTCGGCGGCTACTTCTGGCGACGCGCAGTCTCGCGTGGATGCCGCCTTCGACGCGATGCGCGCTTCGCTGGCCGCGGCCGGCATCGACTTCGTGGCGGCCTAGCGTGACCCCGGCCCCTCGCCCGCCCGCGCTGCCGCCCCCCGTCGACCGTGGCGGGCGCAACGCTTTGCTGCTGGCGGGCGGGGCAGCCCTTTTGTCGCTGATTCTGCTCAACATCCCCATCGCCAACACCCTTCTCTACCCGGTGCGGCTGCTGGTGACACTGGTTCACGAGGGCGGCCATGCCGTGGCGACGCTGCTGACAGGCGGCGGGGTGCAGCAGATAACGCTAGAGCCGGACGGCTCCGGCCTTACCCTGTCATTGGGCGGCTGGCGGCCGATCATCCTGTCGGCGGGCTACATTGGCGCGGCGGCGGTGGGGGCGTTGATGCTATACCTGTTGCGCACCCCGCTGGGCGGGCGCGCTGCCCTATATGCCCTGGCAATTGTCCTGGGGGCGCTGACGCTGTTCTTTGTGCGCAATGTGTTTGGCTTCGCCGTCGGGGTGGGGCTGAC
Organism: uncultured Anaerolineales bacterium; assembly: GCA_964546245.1. Lineage (GTDB taxonomy): Bacteria > Chloroflexota > Anaerolineae > Epilineales > JAHCIE01 > JAHCIE01. The sequence continues at coordinate 5,695 of CAZJJF010000217.1, read as the reverse complement.
CGTGGCGCTGGCCCTGGCGGCGCGTTTCCTCCCCGACAGGGCGGACCTCGTGCTGGCGGCGTTTCTGGCCGTCCAGTTGTGCCTGATGGCGCTGCTGGATTTGTTCAACCTGCTGTTTGCCAGCGGCCTGTTCCCGGTGGGTCACAATGACGCGGTGTTCATGTCGCGAGTCATCCCGCTGCCGCCGATTCTCTGGGCGCTGCTGTGGTCCCTGGCCTCCGTAGCCCTGGTATGGTTGGCGGTGCGCAGCCTGTGGCGGGGCGCTCGCGACGGACTCGAGTCCTGATATGGAGTCTCGCATGTCGATTCAGCCTTCGACGTTCTCTATTGTCGCTATCGATCTCGCCTCTGGCGATCTGGGCATCGCCGTCGCCTCCAAGTTCCTGGCCGTCGGCGCGGTGGTCCCGTGGGCGAGCGCGGGTGTCGGCGCGGTCGCGACGCAGTCGTACGCCAATACGGCCTTTGGCTCCGAGGGCTTGCACCTACTGTCGATGGGCACGCCGCCCGAGCTAGCCCTGGAATGGCTGCTGGCCGAGGACGACGAGCGTGCCAAGCGGCAGGTGGGAGTGGTCGATGCCCACGGCAATGCCGCTACCTATACTGGTAGCGAGTGCCACGCCTGGGCGGGCGGCCGCACGGGCTCAGGCTACGCCTGTCAGGGCAATATTCTGGCCGGTCCCGGCGTGGTCGACGCGCTGGCCGAGATTTTCGAAGCGACGAGTGGCCCACTGGCCGAGCGGCTGGTGGCGGCGCTGGCGGCGGGGCAGGCGGCGGGTGGCGACTCGCGCGGCCAGCAGTCGGCGGCGCTCATTGTTGTGCGGGCGGGGGGCGGCTACGCAGGCTTCAACGACCGCTACATCGACCTGCGTGTGGACGACCATCCGACGCCCATCGGCGAGTTGCGCCGCCTGCTGTCCATCCACAACCTGTACTTTCTGCCGGCCCGCACCGAGGATATCGTCCCACTGGACACGGCCACAGTGTACGAGCTTCAGTCCATCCTGGCGCGCGCGGGTTATCTCCAGGCAGCGCCGAGCGGCAGCTACGACGAGAGCACCAGGGCCGCTCTGCGCGCCCTGTACGGCGTCGAGAATCTCGAAGAGCGCTGGCGCGACGGCGACGACATCGACAAGGTCGCGTTGGCGTACCTCAAGCGCAAGTTTACGCCCTAAACTACCCTCCTGATCGTCTAGAGAGCATCGGACCTGCATATGACTAATCTCCTCCCCGGCTTTCGCATCGGTCACTATACCAACCGCGAATTGGGCACTGGCTGTACCGTTGTCCTGTGCGAGGCGGGGGCGGTAGGTGGCGTCGACGTGCGCGGCTCGGCCCCCGGCACCCGCGAGACTGATTTACTTGATCCATCCAACACGGTCAACGAGGTTCACGCGGTACTGCTCGGTGGCGGTAGCGCGTTTGGTCTGGGGGCGGCCGATGGGGTGATGCGCTACCTGTTCGAGCGCGGCGTTGGTATCAACGTTGGCGTGGCGCGCGTGCCCATCGTCCCGGCGGCCATTCTGTTCGATCTGGGCGTGGGGTCGGTGGCGTGGCCCGACGCGGCGGCGGGCTACGCGGCGTGCCAGGCGGCGAGCGATGCGATCCCCGCCGAGGGCAGCGTCGGCGCGGGCACGGGCGCGACGGTGGGTAAGCTGTTGGGACCGGCGGGCATGATGAAGGGCGGTATCGGCTACGCGGCGGTCACGACCGGCAGCGGGGCGACTATCGCGGCGCTGGTGGCTGTGAATGCTGTGGGCGACGTGGTGAGTCCCAGGAGTGGGCGCATCGTGGCGGGGGCGCGCGCTCCGCAGGGTGGCTTCGTCGATAGTGTCGCCGCCCTGGTGCGGGAGGCGGTCGAGCCGCCCCTGCCGGGCCTGAACACGACTATCGGGGCGCTGATGACAGACGCCGCCCTGAGCAAGGCTCAGGCGCGCGCCACGGCGCGCGCCGCCCACGATGGTCTGGCGTGGGCTATTCGCCCCACCCACACCATGCACGATGGCGATACCCTGTTCGTCCTCGCCCGGGGCGAGAAGGCGGTCGATGTCCTGAGCCTGTCGGCGGCGGCGGCGGTGGCTGTCAGTCGCGCTGTGGTGCGCGCCGTGGAGACTGCCGCGGGCTTGCACGGCGTGCCATCGGCCCAGGATCTGGCGTAGGGGGAGACATGCTCCTGGCCTTCGATATCGGTAACGTCCATATCGTCATCGGCCTGTTCGACGGCGAGCGGCTGGCGGGTCATTGGACCATTGCGACGCGCGCCGAGCGTACCCCCGACGAGTACTTTGTCCTGTTGGAGAGCCTGTTTCAGATGGGAGGCTACTCCGCCCGCGACGTGGACGGCGTGGTGCTGGCGTCGGTGGTTCCGCCGCTGACCCGTACTTTTGAGCGGGTCGCTGAGGGGCTGAGCTGCCCGCCGGTGGTGGTCGGCCCCGGCACGCGCAGCGGGGTGCGGCTGCGCATCGACAACCCGCGGGAGCTGGGGCCTGACCGTATTGCCAACGCTGTCGCCACCATCCGCCAGTATGGGACGCCCGCCATCGTTGTCGATTTTGCGACGGCGACAACCTTCGACGCCATCGCAGCCAACGGTGATTACCTGGGCGTGGCCATTGCGCCCGGCATCGACATCGCGGCCGAGGCGTTGTTTCGCCAGACCTCGCAGTTGCTGCTGGTGGAGTTGACGCCGCCGCCGTCGCCCATCGGGCGGAACACGGTGCAATCTCTCCAGTCGGGGCTGGTGTATGGCTACGTGGGGCTGGTGGAAGGAATGGTGGCGCGCCTCAAGGTGGAGCTAGGGGCCGAGGCGATGGTCATCGCAACCGGCGACCGCGCCGAGATTATCGCGCCCAATACGAGGTGCCTGGATCGCATTGACCCGGACCTGACGCTGACGGGCCTGCGCCTCATCTACGAGATGAATCGGCCTGCGTAGCGGCAAATACTTGCTTTGTCAGCCTGGTGAAACGCGAACCTCCCGCAGGGTTTACCCCTGCGGGAGGTTGGGCATTGGGAGGGTCACGTGCGACGCGGAAATTAGCGACTCGGGATGTTGTCGACCAGGTCCTCGGCCTTCATGCCCAGCTGGGTCGCCTGGGGCGGGGGCGCTGGCATCGGGGCGGGACGAACAAGCAGGAGGGGCAGTTGAGTGTTGCGGAGGACGTCCCTGGTGACGCTGCCAAACAGCATCTCCTGGACACCGCTCAGGCCGTGGGTGGCCATGGCAATCAGGCCGGTATGGCGTGTCTCGCTCTCGCGGAGGATGGTGGGCGAGGTCGGCCCCGTTCTGATCTCGGTCTGGACCTTCAGGCCTGTCTGTCGCAGTGGCGTGGCGAGCTCGACAAGGTAGCTGACGGCGCGGGCCTCTTCCTCCAGATACATGGTTGGCTTGACGCCCGACTGATGGGGATCGGGCAGCACACGCAGCAGGATCAGGGCCCAGCCGAGGGCGCGGGCCAGCTCAGCCGCGACGGGCACGGCTGCCTCAGCGAAGGAGGAGCCGTCCACGGGGACGAGGATTTCGGGCCCACCGGTCTTGGCCTCAGGGTGGGCGATGGTCTCGTCGACACGCATCACGATCACTGGCACAGGGCTTTTGGCCAAAACGGCTTGCGCGACTGAGCCGTACACCTTCTGCTCAGGTGTCGGCTTGCGGTGGGAAGCCATGACCACAATATCGGCCTGGCGCCGCTCAACCTCACGTAGGATGCCAGCATCGGCCAGGGCGAAGGGGACACTCACTTCGGCATTGAAGCCCTGGGCGCGCAATTCATCGGCCACGGCTTCGAGGTAGGAGCGCGCCTCGCGGACGGCGCGTACCTGGGCATCGATGGGGTCCAGGGCGGGCATGCTGGGCATCCAGGCGGCACGAACCAGTTCGATGCTCGCGTTTGTCGCGCGGGCGATGGTGGTGGCGAGGGGTAAGGCCCGCTCGCTAAAGATGGACCCGTCTAGGGGGACCAGAATCCTGCGATACATGGCGCTCTCCTTACGTGTGAACCAGGAGCGGCGGGTCCTCGACATGCTGCTCCGCCTCGCCCGCGTGCTCTGTCTTGGGGTGAACAAGCAAGATGGGTCGGTCGGTGCGGTGGACGATAGCCATTGCCACACTCCCGAAGACCGCGCGATTCAGGCCGGTGCGGGCGTGGGTGGCCATCACGACCAGATCGGCTTCACTGGTTTTGCACTCGTTCAGGATGGTGTCGGCGGCGCGGCCGATCTGCATGATGCCGCGCGCGCTAATTCCCTCTGCCTGCAACTGAGCGACAAGATTCGTCAGGTAGGTCTTGGCGTCAGCTTCCTCGCGGGAGATGGCTTCGCTGTTGGGATAGGGAAGGACGACCATCGGGTCTACCCACTGGGGTGGCGGGACGACAGCGCGCATGAGCACCAGATTACCATCGAGAGCCAGCGCGAGTTCCCTGGCCAGCGCCAGCGCAGTCTCGGCGAAGGCGGAGCCATCCACGGGAACTAGAATCTCGGGCTGTGGCTTGATGGGCTGTATGGGAAGCTCGGCGCGGGCGACGCGGACGAGCAGAACTGGCGCGGCGCTCCTGGCCGCAACCGTCTCGGCGACGGAGCCAAACAGCAAGCGGGAGATGCCGGAGCGACCATGGGTCGACATGACGACCAGATCGGGGCGGCGCAGGTCGATCTCGATCAGGATCCCTTCGCCGGCTGGCGCGAAGGGAATCGCTGTGTCCACCGCGAGACCGTCGGCTTCGAGGCGTGCCTTGACGGCGGCCAGATAATCCTCGGCATCTTCGATGGAGTGGATTTCAGCGTCTTGGGGGGACAGGTCTGAGACATAGGGAACCCAGGCGGCGCGAACAAGGAGCAGCCTGGCGCCGGTAGCGGCGGCGAGGGAGGTAGCAACCGGAAGCGCCTGTTCGCTCAGCTTGGATCCGTCTAGTGGAACTAGAATCGTGCGAAACATGGCTGTACTCCTTTCATTCGCCATTGAATGAAACCCTGGAGTCGAGCGGCCAGGGGCCGCAATACTAATGTGGCTACTTATATTCTATGCTCAATGCAAGGATTACGAAGCGAAGAAGGCGTATCCCCTGGTGGAGGTTTGTCCACCAGGGGATATGGGCGTTGAGGGGTGAGCTGCGGCGAGGGCTTATAGGTAGCGCATCTCGCGCGCCTGCATGGTCAACTCGTCGCGGAACTCTGGCGCTGCCACCTGAATCAGGGCTTCGACGCGCTGGGCGACGGTCTTGCCGTACAGGTCGGCGATGCCATGCTCGGTAATGACATAATGCACGTGATTGCGCGAGGTGACGACCCCGGCCCCCACCTTGAGGGTGGGGACGATGCGGCTCAGGGGGGGATGACCCTTCCGATGCAGGGCGCTGGGGAGGGCGATGATGGGAATGCCGCCCTTGGAGCGGGATGCGCCGTAGATGAAATCGACCTGGCCGCCTGCGCCACTGTAGAGGCGCGTCCCGATGCTATCGGCGCAGACCTGGCCCGTGATGTCAACTTCGATGGCGGAGTTGATGGCAACCTGGGCGTGGTTCTGGGCGATGATGAAGGGGTCATTGACATAATCGGTGGGATGCAGCTCGACGATGGGGTTGTCGTGAACAAAGTCGTAGAGGCGTTGGGTGCCGATCATGAAGCCGGCGACCATCTTGCCGTTGTGGATGGTCTTGCGTTCGCCGTTGATGACGCCCCGGTTGACCAGGTCGATGAC
>CAZJJF010000216.1:0-7037 GCA_964546245.1 uncultured Anaerolineales bacterium | reverse complement strand
CGATGCCCTCGCCAGCGTAGATGAGGGCTGTCAAGGGCGTTGTGTTCGAGATCTCGATGGTGACCTCGCCCTCCCATTCCGGCTCCAGGGGCGTTATGTTAATGATGATCCCGCACCTGGCATAGGTTGATTTCCCGATCACAATCGCCAGTACGTCGCGGGGGATGCGGAAAGTCTCCACGGTACGCGCCAGGGCGAAGGAATTGGGCGGGATAATCACCGCCTCGTGATCGGCGGCGACAACCTCGTCGAAGCTGGTAGGGACAAAGTGCTTGGGGTCGATGACGGGCATGAAGGTCGTCTTGAAGACCTTGAACTCGTTGGCAACGCGGAAGTCGTAGCCGTAGCTGGACAGGCCGAAGGATACGACGCCGGTGTCGCCGACCCGCTTGACCTGGGTCTCGACAAAAGGCTGAATCATGCCTTCGTGGCGGGCGCGCGTGGCGATCTCGTGGTCGCTCAGTATCATGGCGGAGGCTTCTTTCTAGGTTGAGAGGCTACACCATCCCTGCACCCCAGTGCGCGCGGAAGGCGGCATGGGTCCAGGGCAGGCGCTCGGCGAAGATGCCTTCCATCGCCGCAGCGTAGACGCGAATCTCGGTCTGGGCATGGGGGCTGTTGCGCAGATACAGGAAGTTCATCAGACTCAGGCCGTTGACCGTCCAGATAAAGGTGGTGTACTGGGCAACGGGCAGCACCATGCGGGCATGCTCGCGGGCGACACCGGCCGCCAGCATTGCCTCGTACAGGGCGCGGGCATCCCGATACAGCGCCTCGATACGGGCCACGAACGCCGCGTTCTGCGCATCGTCCAGGTCCATGTATTGGTAATCCATCGCCTTGCCGACGCGGGCGCGCAGGTAGGCGGGAACGTAGAATTCGTCCTGCAACTCGACGTATCGTCCCGATTCTTCATTGAAACTCGAAAACCGATGTCTCATCCACTGCCGGGCCGCGAAAATAGGCGTGCGCACCCGCCACTGAAAGACCACCGACTCGAAGGGGCTAGTATGGTGGTCCTTCATCAGGCGGTTGATGAGGCCTCGGTCCCGCTCAGCCTGCTTCTCCGAGTGGTCAGTGAGGGAGGCCAGCTCGCGGCTCAGGCTGACTCGCGCCGACGCGGCGATCGTCTGGTCGTCGCCCATGACGTTCCACAATTCGACGAAGCCGTGGTCGAGGAGCGGAATGTGGGCGAGGGGAGCAGGGGCAGGTGGAGATGTCATAGGTGTCTCCGTCTCGAAGGTGGCCCGAAGTATAGTGGCCCACCCGCCGGCGTCAAAGTCCTGGCGGAAGTTTCGCTCAGCTCGACTCGGTGGCTATAATTTGGCGCACAGGCTGTCCCCGGCCTGCACGCCGCGACTGTGGGAGGAATCCTCACTTGACCAGTGTATCTGCACCCCTCACCAGGACATCTATCCATTTCGGCACCGACGGTTGGCGCGCCGTCATCAGTGACGAGTTCACCTTCGCCAACGTCCGCCAGGTGGCCCAGGCCATCGCCCAGTGGACCCTCGACTTGCAGGCCAGCAATGGCGCCGAAGGCGTCGTTATCGGCTTCGATACCCGCTTCCTGTCTGACCGCTATGCCATCGAGGTGGCGCGGGTTCTGGCTGGGAATGACCTACGGGTGTACCTCACCCACAACTACACGCCCACGCCCGCCGTCTCGTGGGCAGTACGCAGCCGCCACGCCGCAGCGGGCGTTATGATTACCGCCAGCCACAACCCACCGCGCTACAACGGCATCAAGGTCAAGGCCTCTCATGGTGGGTCGGCCTTGCCGTCGGAGACGGCCGTCATCGAGCGCTATCTACAAGAGAATCTCGCCGCCGGTCGTGAGGCGCGGCGGACAGAATACGAGCCGCCGCGCCAGGACAACGGTGAATGGCCGCGCCATCCGCTCATTGAGCGCATCAACGTTATGCCCGGCTACCTGGCCCATCTGCGCACGCTCATCGATTTCGACGCTATCTCACAACTGGGGCCGCGCGTCCTGGTGGACGCCATGTACGGCGCGGGGCGGGGCTATCTGCGCTCGGTGCTGGGGGCGGTGGGTGTCGAGGTCAGCGAGCTGCACGGCGAGTTGAACCCTGGCTTCGGCGGCATCCATCCTGAGCCGATTCCGCGCAATCTAGGCAGCCTGATGCACGCAGTCAAGGAGAGTAGCTGGGATGTCGGCCTGGCCACCGACGGCGACGCCGACCGCATCGGGGCCGTCGATGACCTGGGCCGCTTCGTCAGCCCGCATCTCATTTTCGCTCTCGTCCTGCGCCACCTCGCGGAGCGCGGCCAGCGCGGTTCCGTGGTCAAGACTATCTCGACCACGCTGCTGGTAGATCGCCTGACCCGCCGCTACGATCTGCCCCTGCACGAGACACCCGTCGGCTTCAACCACATCGCCGACTACATGCTCAAGGAGAATGTGCTGATCGGCGGCGAGGAGAGCGGCAGCCTGAGCGTTCAGGGTCACATCCCCGAGGGCGACGGCCTGCTGATGGGCCTGCTGCTCCTGGAGGTCATGGCCGCCCAGGGTCAGCGCAAGCTTAGCAAGGTCGTGGACGGATTGCTGGAAGAGTTGGGGCCTGTCTACTACAATCGCCAGGATCGCCGCGTGCGCCCTTTCTCCAAGAAGGACATGGTGCAACGGCTGGTCGCCGACGCGCCGAGAGAGCTGGGCGGGGTCGCTGTGGCGCGCGTCAACGCCTCCGACGGCGTGAAGTATCTGCTGGCCGACGACGCCTGGCTGCTGATTCGCCCATCGGGCACAGAGCCGGTGCTACGAATCTACGCTGAGGGTCGCAGCCCCGAGCAGGTCGAAGCGCTCCTCGCCGTGGGGGCCGAGCTTGCGGGTCTGTGAGCCGTCCTCTGGACGTGCATACAGGGCCACGGCGCGCTCGTCGTGGCCCTGCTTTTGGCAGCGCATAGAGGATAGAGGATCGGGGGGGTGCTGGCACGCCACAGTGATGGCATAACAGCACAAGGGAGCAGTCCTCGCGCCTGCCCCTACGTTTCAGCTACCGCCTCGGCCGCCGCGTGTTCGCGCGGCACAACGTGGCAATGGCGGCAGCGCGCCTCGTACATTTCGTTCGCGCCGACCTTGATGACGGGGTCATCGAAGCGCGCCGGGTGGCCGTCAATCAGACGCTGGGTTCGGCAGGCCGGCCCGCCGCACACCACACAGATGGCCGACAGTTTGTCCACCTGCTCCGCCTGGGCCATGAGCAGCGGCATGGGGCCGAATGGCTCGGCGCGAAAATCCGTGTCCAGCCCCGCCACGATGACGCGCTTGCCGTGGTCGGCCAGCGCATTGCAGACAGCGGCGATCTCCCAGTCGAAGAACTGCACCTCGTCGATAGCAACCACGTCGGTATCTGCATCCGTCAGAGCGAGAATCTGCCGGGCGTGCGCAATCGGTACGGCATCCACCTGGAGACCATTATGCGAGCTGACACGCTCGACGCCGAAACGGTCATCCAGAGCGGGCTTGAAAACCTGCACCTTCTGGCGCGCAATCTGAGCGCGCTTCACGCGGCGAATCAGTTCCTCGGTCTTGCCGCTGAACATGCTGCCGCAGACCAACTCGATCCAGCCGCCAACGTACCCGTGGGGATGAGGAGGCAACGCGAGGCTCCTTTCAGGCGCGATTCACTCCGTCGGCCGAGCGTATGATAAGCACAAACCCCGGTTTCTTCAAGAAACCGGGGCTTGTGGCGATCGGCGCGTGGCCTACTCCTCGGCAGCTGCGGCTGGCGCTGAGGCCTTGGCCGGTCTGGCGGGCTTCGCCTTGCTCGCCTGGGGTTTGGCGGCCGGCCTGGCAGCCGCCTGGGCCTTCTGCTCGCGGCGCTCCAGACGCATCATGAAGCGGTCGACGCGGCCGGCCGTGTCGACGATGCGCTGCTCGCCCGTGTAGAATGGGTGGCAGTTGGAACAAACGTCGGTACGAATTACCGGCTGAGTCGAGCCGACCGTGAACGTCGTACCGCAAGCGCATGTCACCTGCGCCTCAGGATACCACTTGGGGTGAATACCTTGCTTCGGCATGCTACACTTCCTGACTTGCCTGCTCTCAGGCAACGACCTCGGCCGGCGCGGGCGCTTCGACCGGGTAGACACTGACACGCTTCTTCTCGCGCGTCGCGTGCTCGAACTTAACCTTGCCGTCGACGAGGGCAAATAGCGTATAATCGCGCCCCAGCCCGACATTGGTGCCAGGCTGAATCTTCGTACCCAACTGGCGCACGAGGATACTGCCGGCCGTCACGTACTGGCCGTCGAAACGCTTCACACCCCGTCGCTGAGAATTGCTGTCGCGGCCGTTCTTGCTACTGCCGCCACCCTTTTTGTGAGCCACGTCTCTCTCCTTCCATCCCGACCGCGTCGCATACAGTAGACTGACGGCCCAGGACCGTCACGTCTTACGTGGGTCGTCAGGTGTTGAAGCGCCTATCTACAGGACGATGTCGCCGATCTTGAGGCGGGTGTAGGTCTGGCGGTGGCCCGTCTTGCGGCGATAGCGAATCTTGGGCTTGTACTTGAAGATGACGAGCTTCGGCCCCTTGGCCTCGCCCAGCACGGTCGCCTTGACCACGGCGCCCGCCAGGTCCGAGCCGGTCTTAGTGCCATTCTCGTCAGTGACGAGGAGGACGTTGCTCAACTCGATACTATCGCCGACCTGGCCGGGCAGCAGTTCCACGTTGAGAACGTCACCGGGCTGGACCTTGTATTGCTTGCCACCGGTCTGAATGATTGCGTACACTGTTTGCCTCCGCGGGCCGCCATATGCGTGAAAGAGGCAGGGGATGGCCCCTGCCCATGAATCTCTTCCTGGCCCAGAACAAGGGGTAATTATAGTGGCATCGCCGCCGTGGGTCAAATTGCGGCCCAGACGCGCGGCGCCGAGGCACAACCAATAAAGAGACGCGGCCAGGCCGCGCCTCTTACGAGCAAATGGGGGTATGTCCCGCGCTAGACAACGACTCGCTCCCGCATGCCCAGCGCCTTCTTCATCGCGGCGCACACGTCGTCGATGCCGCGCTCGCCGTCGACATCGACCAGGGTGCCACGGTCACGGTAGTACGATTGTAGCGGAGCCGTCTGCCTGGTATAGACATCGAGGCGGCGCGCCACGGTCTCTGGGGTGTCATCCTGACGTTGGTACAACTCGCCGCCGCACTCGTCACAGTGGGCGGCGTGCCGGGGCGGGTTGAACTCGACGTGGTAGGGTGCGCCACAGTTGCGGCACATCCAGCGCCCGCTGAGCCGGCGAATCAGCGTCTCGCGGCGGACATGCAGGTTGATGACGTAGGCAATGGACAGGCCGCTGATGCCCAGCGCCGCCTCCAGGGCCTCGGCCTGCGCGACGGTGCGCGGGAAGCCATCCAGGATAGCGCCCGGCATGCAATCCGGATCGGACAGCCGGGTGAGAACCATCGCGACAGTAATAGAGTCGGGGACAAGCTCGCCCCGATCCAGGAAAGACTTGGCTTCCTGACCCAACTGGGTCCGGGCGCGAATATGCTCTCGGAAGAGATCGCCAGAGGAGATATGGGGTAGACCTAGATCACGACTGAGGAGGGCCGCCTGGGTACCCTTCCCAGCGCCCGGCGCGCCGAGAAGAATGCAGAACAGCGGACGGCGTACATTGGCAACCACGTTGTTGCTCTCCTTTTCTGATCAGGATGGCGCGACACCGTGACGCAGCGCGCAATGCCATTGTACCACACACCGGAGGCTGTGGGAAGGGGGATTCGTGTAGATTTGGAGTGTCCGAAGGGTCAGTCTCACCACGTTTGTCCACTAGCCGAAAGCGGAGGCGATACCTCAATGTACCTAGCTGTTTGTCTAGGCATTGCCGATCTCGACTTCCACGATCATAAGAATCTTTGACGAATTGCATCACAGTCAGTACACTAGGATGCAATAGCATCACACACGAACAGCGATGACGAGGACGAGTACGCAGACCCTGCCTGGCTACAGAGAGCCGCTCCCGCTGAGACGTGGCGCCACGCCCCTGCCGAAAATGGCCTCCGAGCTGCCCCTGAAAGGGTTGCCGTTGGAAGGTTGAAGGTTACGGAACAGATCGCACCTTCACCCTGCCAACCTTGAACTTTCAACCCGAGTAGGACTCGGCCGGCTGCCCCCGTTATCGGGCTAGAGCCTCAGGCAGCGCCTGGCGCTCGACAGAGGTCGTGGCCGACCAATCGGTTGGCGCGGCGCAGCAGGGTGGTACCGCGAGTCAGCTCGCCCCTCAGGGGGGCGAGTTTTTTATTTCTGGAGGAGGGAGACGAGATGGACACGTACTTCATCACTACCGCTATTCCCTACGTCAACGCCAAACCCCATATCGGCCACGCGCTGGAATTCGTGCTGACCGACGCCGTGGCCCGCTATCATCGCCTCAAAGGGGAGGACACCCGCTTTCTGAGCGGCAGCGACGAGAATAGCCTCAAGAACGTTCAGGCGGCCGAGAAGGAGGGCATCCCGACCCAGGAATTGGTGAACCGTAACGCCGACCAGTACTACGCCCTCAAGGAAATCCTCAATATCTCCTTTGACGACTTCATCCGCACCAGCGCGGAGGAGCGTCACTACGAGGGTGTGACCCGGCTGTGGGAGGCGGCCGACCGGGCCGGCGACATCTACAAGCGGACGTATCGCGGCCTGTACTGTGTCGGCTGCGAGCAGTTCTACACCGAGGACGAACTGGTCGACGGCCTGTGCCCCGAGCACCTGACGCGGCCCGACGTGGTCGAGGAGGAGAACTATTTCTTCCGCCTGTCGGCCTACGGCGACCGCCTGCTGGAACTTATCGAGTCCGACCAGTTGCGCATCGAGCCGAAGACGCGCCGCAACGAGGTGCTGAGCTTCATCCGCATGGGCCTGGCCGACTTCAGCATCTCGCGCTCGCGGGCGCGCGCCCACGGCTGGGGCATTCCGGTGCCGGGCGACCCAAATCAGGTGATCTACGTCTGGTTCGACGCCCTGGGCAACTACATCACGGCGCTGGACTACGCCCACGATGGCCCACTCTACCA
>CAZJJF010000215.1:0-7041 GCA_964546245.1 uncultured Anaerolineales bacterium | reverse complement strand
GTTGCCCCACTTGAGCCACCAGCCCATATTGGCGCCGCTCCAGATCAGCTCGGTGTTGGTGCGACTGCCCAATACGACGTCGAAGTCGTGGGCGTAGGCCAACAGCTTGTGGATGTCGTTCGGCTCGAAGGAGCCGTCCGGCTCGCTGAGAACGATCAGATCGCCCGTCGCCTCGGCCATTGCCCGCCGGCACGACCAGCCATAGCCCTGGCGCAGCTCGATCACCTGGCGGGCGCGAGTCTTGGCGACCTCCTCCGCCGTGCCGGGCGCGGCGTTGTTGTTGCACACCACGACTTCATCGATGACGCCAGTGGCGAAGAAGCCGTCGATGCAGGCGCGGATGGAGTCTTTCTCGTTGTAGGTGGGTAGTGCGACCGAGACGGTCTTCCCGTTCCACATCGGCATTCCTCGGCTCAGGCGGCGGGCCGCGCCACGACCAGCATCTGCTTGGCGAGGGGGCGCAGCGGCAGGCGCAGGTACAGGCGCACCAGGCGCGGCGACTTGGGCAGGCGGCTCTTGAGGGAGAAGGGCAGGAAACGCGGCTCCAGCCGCACCACGTCGAAGCCGCTGGCCGTCAGCTGGTCGGCCAGGCTGACGTGGGTGAACACTTGCAGATGGGTGTAGTCGTCGAAGTACTCGCGGTAGGCGTAGCGATAATTGGGTTGGATGAGGATGAGATGCCCCGTCGGCTTGAGGACGCGCCGCGCCTCGGCCAGGGTTGCGGCCAGGCTGTCGCGCGTCAGATGCTCGAGTAGATTGCTGGCGAACACCGCGTCGAAGCAGCCATCGGCGAAGCGGCTCAGGTTGTCGCAACTGCCCACGTGAGGCGTGACACCGGGCGCGGCGTAGCGAGCGAAGTCGGGGAAGATGTCCAGGGCGTGGCGCTCGCGGGCGCGCACCTGGTTGACGAAGGAGCAGTAGCCCGCGCCCATGTCCAGGACGCGGCCATCGACCGGGATGTAGGGCTGGAGGTACTCGCACACCGGCTGCCACAGGGCGTCGCGCTGGGTGTCGTAGACGAAGCGGGCGTGGAAATAGTCGTGGGCGGAGGTGGGGTCGTGAATCATGAGGGACCATTCTGGCGTATGGGATGCGCCCTCATTATACTGACCCAGGCGCGGAAAGTCACACTATGGGAGGGGATGATGCGCTTCTCAGTCTGTATCGAAGCCCTGTTCACTGACCGGCCCATCGTCGAGCGGCTGGATGCCGTGCGCGCGGCGGGTCTGGACGCCTACGAGTTCTGGGGTTGGCAGAGTAAGGACCTGGCGGCGCTGGCGGAGCGGCAGCACACTCTGGGGCTGACGGCGGCGGCCATGGTCCTGGATACCGGGCAGCCGCTGGTCCGGCTGCCCGACGCGGCCACCATCCGCGCGGCAACCCTGGCGTCCATCGCGGCGGCCGAGGCTCTGGACTGCCGCACGCTGATTTGCACCGTCTCGCCACCCAACGCGGGCGACGTCGCGCCGGGCGTGGCGCGCGCTCGCCAGCACGACCACATTGTCGCCGGTCTGAGGCTCATCGCCCCGCTGGCCGAGGCGGCGGGTGTCACTATCGCGCTGGAACCGCTGAATGTCCTGATCGATCACCCTGGCTACTATCTCACGTCGGCGGCGGAGGGCTTCCAGATCGCGCGCGAGGTCGATAGCCCGGCGGTGAAACTCCTCTTCGATATCTACCATCAGCAGATCAGCGAGGGCAATCTGCTGGCAAATATCCTGCCCAACCTGGCGCACATCGGCCACTTTCATCTGGCCGACGTGCCGGGCCGCCACGAGCCAGGTACGGGCGAGATTCACTACGCCAACGTGCTGCGCCGCATCGACGCGGCGGGCTACCAGGGCTTCGTCGGCCTGGAATACTGGCCTGTCGCCCAGGCGGCCGACACACTGCGAGCCGTCCAGGCGCTAGTCTAGCCCTCTGCCAACACCTCGGCGATGCGCAGCGCGCCCTGCCAGCCGTGGCCGTGGTCCTCGTAGCTCCACCAGCCGGATAGCACGGCCTGGGCGATGCCCCAGCCGCGCAGCCGCGCCTTGTCCAGGTCAAGCTCGTCGGCGAGCTGATCGACGCGCCGCTCCAGGATAGCGGGCAGGTCAGGCCACGCCAGCAGGTACGGCGTCGGGTTGCGCAGCAGCGCGCCCACCTCGTAGGCCGGTTCGCCGACCAGGCCCTTGGGGTCCAGGGCCAGCCACGGCGCGCGGGTCGCGCTGAGGATGTTCTCGTGGTGCAGGTCACCGTGGAGCAGGGCGGGCGGCGACTGGGAGGGCAGCAGGTCGGCGAATAGCGCCTCAGCCTGCTCGACCCGCCGCCGTGGGAATGGCCCCACGCCGCCATCGAACTCGGCGCGCAGCCGTTCCAGCCCTCGCGCCCAGTCGGCTACGGTGGGGAAAGGGCGGTCGGCGGGCGCGGGCCGCCACAGCTGGCGCATCACGCCGGCGGCGATGGCGGTGGCGCGGGCGTCCTGGTCGGGGGTAAGGGTCGCGAGGGTCGCGCCGGGCAGCAACCGTTCCACCAGCAGCGCGCCACGGTCGGCATCGCTCGCCAGCAGGCGGGTGATGCCGCGCCCGGCATAGGCTTCCAGGGCGGCGATCTCGGTCAGCAACTCGCGGTTGGGAATGCCAACCTTGAGGACGACCGCCTCGCCGTCGGCGCGGGTAGCGGGGGCGACGTAGTTAAAGGACAGGTTCGCGAAGGGCGGACCGAGGGTCAGCGACCACTGCGCCGTCAGGTCGGCCAACAGATCAGGCAGGAGGCCCAGCCACGCTGCGCCCCACTCGCCGTACAGCTCGAGCATGGTGCGGGCGAAACGGGGCGGCAAATCGGGTGGGGGCATAGGTATACGCTGGCCTTTGACGCGCAAGCGACGAGTGGCAGGCTGACCCGTTCGCAAGGCTCAGGGCAGGCTTCGGGGGCATCTCTGCCTTTGATGCTCTGCCAGAGCCCTCTCCTGCCGTGGAGGTGACAGGCGAAACCTGTTCGCTTCCCAACAATCACTACAGCTCGAAGGCCGCGCCGTAGTCGGGCAGCGCGGCGCGGATGCCGTACTTCTCTGCAATGACACCGGCCAGCGCCGCGCGGGCCTGCTGCTCGCCGTGGGTCAGGACCAACTGCGGACGGTCGTCGGCGAGGGGCGCGAACCAGCGGACCAGGTCCGTCTGACCGGCATGGGCGCTGAAGCCGTTGAGGGTGTGGACGGAAGCCCGCACCGGGACGCGGTCGCCCATCAGGGTGAGATAGTCGGCGCCGTCGACCAACTGCCGCCCTGGCGTGCCCTGGGCCTGGAAGCCGGTGATGAGCACCGAGGTGGTTGGCTGCCAGACGTGGTGCTTGAGGTGGTGGACGATGCGCCCGCCCGTCGCCATGCCCGACGAGGCGATAATCATGGCCGGGCCGTGAATATCGTTCAACGCCCGCGACTCGGCGGCGCTCTCGACCAGGCGCATCGTCTCGGTATCCTCGCCCCAGGGCGTCGCGTCGAGGAACTGGCGCGCCTCCTCGTCGATCAGCTCCGGGTGATCCAGGTAGATGCGCGTGGCCTCCAGAGCCATCGGGCTGTCGAGATAGACGGGGAACTTGGGCAACTCATCGCGGCGGAACATGACCGCCAGCAGATACAGCAGCGTCTGGGCGCGGCCAATGGCGAAGGCGGGGGCCAGAATAAGCCCCTTGCGCGCCACAGCGGCTTTCACGATGGCGCGGAACTCGTCGATGGTCTGGTCGATGGGTCGATGGTCGCGGTCGCCGTAGGTCGACTCCAGGAACACCAGCTGGCCTTCCTGGAAGGGCGTGGGGTCGAGGAGGATGGGCGCGTTACGCGGGCCGACATCGCCGGAGAAGATAGCGCGCTTCTGGCGGCCATCCTCGCTCACCCGCACCTCGATGCTCGCCGAGCCGAGCATGTGGCCCGCTTCGACAAAGCGCGCCGTAACGCCCGGCGCGACGTTGATGGGCTGGTTGTAGCTCACCGCCTGGCAGCGCTGGATAATTTGCATGACATCGTCGTCATCATAGAGCGGCTCGATAGGCGGCTGGCCCTGCCGCTGGCGGCGCTTGTTCTCGTACTCGGTATCCTGGCGCTGTATTTTGGCCGCGTCCCGCAGCACCAGGTCGGCCAGGTCAACGGTGGCGGGCGTGCAGTACAGCGGCCCTCGGAAGCCCGCTTTCGCCAGCAGCGGCAGACGCCCGACGTGATCCAGGTGGGCATGGGTGAGCAGCACGGCGTCCAGTTGGCGCGGATGGAGGGCGTGCGGCACGGCTTCGCGATGCTGGTCCTCGTCCGCACCCTGGAACAGGCCGAAATCGAGCAGCAGGCGGGCAGTGGCCGTCTCGATAAAGTAGGCCGAGCCAGTGACGCCGCCGGCCGCGCCGTAGAGGGTGACACGCATGAGGAGCCTCCAGAGGGGCGAGGGTGATGTGCTTCGCGACAGCGGAAGTATAGGGCCTGAGCGCCATCGCCTCAAACAGGCGGCCAGATCGTCCGCGCCAGTTCCGCTGCGTCCAACGCCGTGAAATCGGCGGCGACGCGGATGACGCCTGGTTGCCGCGCCAGGTCGGTGGCGGGAAGGGTTGTCGCCAGGGCGACGGCGCGCATCCCCGCGCGATGCGCGGCCTCCAGTCCCGCCAGCGAGTCCTCGAACACCACACACGCCGAGGGCAGCACGCCCAACTGCTCGGCAGCCGCCAGGAACAGGTCGGGGAAGGGCTTGCCCCGCGCCACATCCGTCCCGATGACGACGGCCGCGAAGGTATCGGTCAGGCCCAACTCGCCCAGGATGAAGTCAACGTTAGGGCGGCTGGCTGACGTCGCCACGGCTAACTGCGCGCCCAGGGCAACCGCCTGGGCCAGGAATCCCGCCAACCCCGCCACCGGCCGCACGCGCCCACGTGCCTGCGCGCGGTAGAGCGCTTCCTTCGCTTCGCCCCTGGCGGCGGCCTCGGGGTCGCTCATCGCCGGATCGACCAGGAGGCGCAGGATATCGGGGTTGGTTTTGCCGCCCGCCTGGACATGGAATTGCGCCTCGTCCAGGTCGATGTCCAGGTCGGCCAGATACCTGGTCCACACCTCGGCATGCAGGCGCATGTTATCGGCCAGGGTGCCATCCATATCGAAGATGAAAGCCGGTGTCGGGGGCATGGGGTCTCTCACGGGACATAGAAAGGCCCTAAAGGTCTTGCCAACCTTCAGGGTCTTCGGCGTATCGACAGGGTCCAGGTTAGTAGTTGACGGCGCGCGGCAGGGTCTTAGCCTCGGCCACCCACTTCTCCACCTGCTTCGCCGTTGGCAGGCGGCGCACCAGGTTCTTGGCGGCGTTGACCTCGCTCATCTTGGCATATAGATTCTGGGGGTTACGCTGGGCAAGCTCGGCCACTGTGTCGACGCCGGCATGCTCCAGCAGGTCCGAATACTGGGAGGCGATGCCCTTGACGCGAAACAGGTCGGCGCGATTGACCCATTCCAGAATCAACTTCTCTGAGATGCCCGAGGTCTCGGCGAGATCCTCGCGCCCCTTCGGCGTCGACCCTTTGGTCAGCAAGGCCTCGATGGACTTGACGCCCACGGCCTTCAGTTTGTCGGCGTATGAGTCGCCGATACCTTCGATCTCCTTCAATGCTGTCATGAGTGTCCTCCTAAAGAGTCGGCTGGCCTATATCGAGCAACAGGCTAAAGCGCCAAGCCAGCGGCTCAGGCGCTCCGTCTGTCAACCCCCCACAAATGCTGCTCTATTATACATCAATCCGGAATTAAGACAAGCTGTCTTGACCGTGACAGTTCGGTCCCCGACCGGCAAGTCACCCGGCGCGCTCGATGGCGCGGGGCGTTGGACCCCCATCGACGCCGGGTGACTCTACACCATTCGTAGGCGTAAGGCAAATACGACACGTTGGCCTAAGCGAAGCCCCGCCCCGCCACAGGCGCGCCTGTCTTCGCCGCCAGGGGAATCGCCGCGTGGGCGCGTAGCGCGGCGCTGCCTTTGGGCGTGAGCGCGACCGCGACCGGATCGCCTGTCAAGCGCACGTACCCTTGCGCCGCCAACTGGTCGAGCATCGCGTCCAGGTCGGCCTGGCTGAGGTAGCCAAGCTTGCCGAAGAGGCGATGCCGCGCCAGCGTCCCCAGGGAAGCGACGCGCACGCCGCGCAGCATATGGGTCAGCCGCGCGCGGCTTGCGCTACCCGCCACGCTGCGAGCCGCCTCCAGCACGAGCAAGACGCTCCACTCGGCCGTCGTCTGCGCCTCGCGCGGAACCTCTGACGCAACTGCGCCGGCCAGGCACACATCGCAGCAGCGCTCGACGGGGGTGGTATCCATGTCGCCAAAATAGCCGAGGATGAAGCGGCGACGACACGTCAGCCCCTCGGCGTAGGCGACCATCTGACCCAGTCGCTCGCGCTTGTGGGCGCGCCGCTGCTCGACGGCCTCGGCCGTCTCAGTCAGTTTCTCGGCGGCCACGCGCGGCCCTAGCTCGAAGCCCATCTGCCCCTGCTCGTCGCCCAGATGGGTAAGCGCGCCCACCTGGGCCAGCTGACTCAGGCCCACGCGCAGCTTCACCTCGTTCAGCCGCGCACGCCGCGCTAGCTCGATCTCCGACACCCGCACCTGCCCATCCCGCGCCAGCCGCGACACCGTCGCCAGCAAGCTGCGCAGTTCGGACAGGGTCGGCGCATCGTTGTCGATGAACCATTCCTGGAGGGCGCGGTCGCGCGGTGAGTAGAGGAGAACGCAGCGGCCTGGCTGCCCATCGCGCCCGGCGCGGCCCGCCTCCTGGTAGTAGGCTTCGACGCTGCCTGGCAGGGCATAGTGCGCCACCAGGCGAATGTCGGGCTTGTCCACGCCCATACCAAAGGCATTGGTGGCGACGATGACCCGCGCCTGGTCGGCCATGAAGCGGTCCTGAGCCTCGCGGCGGCTCACGGCGGGCAGCCCCGCATGGTAGTGGGTCGATGAGACTCCCAGGCCACGCAGGAACGTATCCACCTCCTCGGCCTCTTTGCGCGTCGCCGTGTATACTACCGCCGCGCCGGGCGTCGTCTCCATCAGCCCCC
>CAZJJF010000214.1:6823-7049 GCA_964546245.1 uncultured Anaerolineales bacterium | reverse complement strand
CCTCGACCCGAGCCAGTTCTTCTTCAAGAAGTAGCGGGTAAGCTCGCTAGGGGCGCACAACCGTGCGCCCCTAGCCACACCCTGTACCTCGCGGACGGTTGGCTACCTGGCCTGCAAGGCCGAAGCGGAGGACCTGCCGATGCTCACCTTCGTCGTGCGCCGCGTCCTGGCTATGATCCCGACCTTGCTTCTGGTGTCGATCATGACTTTCATCATCATCCAGCTG
>CAZJJF010000214.1:5940-6799 GCA_964546245.1 uncultured Anaerolineales bacterium | reverse complement strand
TTCATGACGTCGCTCCAGGCGCTGGCGGCCAGTTCCGGCTCGGGCGCTGACGAGGCGGCGATGGAGAGTCTGCGTCAGACCTACGGCCTCAACGAGCCGGTCTACGTCCAGTATTTCAAGTGGATCAGCGGCTTCCTGCGCGGCGACTTTGGCTACTCCTTTGAGTGGAAGCGGCCCGTGAGCGAGCTGATCGCCGGTCGGCTGGCCCTCACCGTCATCCTGTCGGGCATTTCCCTGATCATCATGTGGGTGGTCGCTGTCCCGATTGGCATCTACTCGGCCACGAAACAGGGATCGGCCGGCGACCACACCCTGACCTTCCTCGGCTTCCTGGGCCTGTCCGTGCCCGACTTTCTGCTCGGCCTGATCTACATCTTCGTCGGCATCTTCGTCTTCGGCACGTCGGTGAGCGGGCTGATGTCGTCAGAGATGGAGCAAGCGCCCTGGGGGCTGCCGAAGATTCTCAATCTGCTCAGCCACCTGTTCTTTCCCGCGCTGATTCTGAGCGTCGCGGGCATGGCTCAACTCATCCGCATCATGCGCGGCAGCTTGCTGGATGTGCTAGGCCAACAGTACATCACCACAGCGCGCGCCAAAGGCCTCAAGGAAGACGTCGTCATCAACAAGTACGCCGTGAAGGTGGCGATCAATCCGCTCATCAGCGTCATGGGCATGCAACTGCCAAGCATCATCAACGGCGCCACCATCCTGGGCCTGGTGTTGTCCCTGCCCACCATTGGCCCCATGTTTGTGCGTGCCCTGACCAGCCAGGACATGTATCTGGCCGGGACCATTCTGCTCTTCCTGGCGGTGCTGCTTATGGTCGGCAATCTGCTGGCCGATATCGCCCTGGCGTGGG
>CAZJJF010000214.1:0-5930 GCA_964546245.1 uncultured Anaerolineales bacterium | reverse complement strand
TGGAGTAAGCCATGAGCCTCTACGACGCCACACCGGGCAGCACGGGCGGAGCCGTCGCCCCACCCCTACCGCGTTCCACGGAGACCCTGGCCGCCGCCGAAGAAAAGCGCTATGGCCTGTCCCAGTGGCAGCTTATGGCGCGCAAGTTCTCCCGCAGCCGGGTGGCTATTGGCGCGGGCATCGTGGTTGGGCTGTTCTATCTGGTCGCCGCCCTGGCCCCCTTTATCGCCCCCTACGGCGCTGACCAGCGCTTTGTGACTTACCTGTACGTCCCCCCGCAGTTCCCGCGCTGGGAGTCAGGCACGGGCCTGTACGTGTATGCCCTGGAGCGCAAGGTCGACCTGGATACGCTGCTCACAACCTACCGACCCGAACCGACCCAGAAGTACCCCATCCTGTTTTTCGTGCATGGTGAGCCATACCGTCTGCTGGGCTTCATCGATACCGATATTCACCTGTATGGCATCGACGCTAAAGACTTCGGCGCGTTCTTCTTCGGCACCGACCGCCAGGGCCGCGACATGCTGTCGCGTATCGTGTTGGGTAGTCAGCTTTCGCTGACGATTGGCCTGGTGGGCGTCTTCTTGAGCCTCATTGTCGGCTCCATCGTGGGCGTCGCGTCCGGCTATTACGGTGGGACTATAGACAACATCACCCAGCGCACGATTGAGGTGATTCGCTCCTTCCCCTCGATTCCGCTGTGGATGGCCCTGACGGCGGCGCTGCCCTATCACTGGCCGCCCGAACGCGTCTACTTCGCGATTACCATCATCCTGTCCTTCATCGGCTGGACGTGGCTGGCGCGGCAGTTGCGCGGCAAGATTCTCGCCATTCGTGAGGAGGACTTCGTCGTCGCCGCCCAGTTGGCGGGGGCGACCGACATGTGGATCATCTTCCGCCACCTCATCCCCGCCGTGTTCAGCCACATCATTGTCGTGGCTACCCTGGCCATGCCGGGTATGATTCTTGCCGAGACTGCCCTGTCGTTCCTAAACCTGGGCCTGCGGCCGCCGCTCACCAGTTGGGGCGTTATCCTCCAGGAGGCGCAGAACCTGGAGAGTCTGCGTCACTACCCGTGGTTGCTCCTGCCCGCGCTGTTCATCTCGCTGGCGGTACTTGCGTTCAACTTCTTTGGCGACGGCCTCCGCGACGCCTCTGACCCATACTCAGGGTAGGCCATGCACACTAACGGTTCGTTGCTCAGCATCCAGGACCTCAAGACTTTCTTCTATACGCCCGATGGCATCGTGCGCGCCGTCAACGGTGTGAGCCTGAGCATTAAGCCTGGCGAGACCCTCGGCCTGGTAGGCGAAAGCGGCTGTGGCAAGAGCGTGACGGCCCACTCTATCTTGCGCCTTTTGCCGCCCAAGCGCAGCAAGATCGTGGAAGGCCACATCTTGTTTCAGCGGCGAGTTGAGAATGGGGGTGAGATAGTCGATCTGGCCCGGGTCGATTATCAGGGTGATGTCATCCGTAGTATTCGTGGCAACGAGATTGCCATGATTTTCCAGGAGCCGATGACCTCCCTCAGTCCGGTTCACACCGTCGGTAGCCAGATCGCCGAGGCTGTCGAGTTACACCAGGGCGTCAGTGGCGAGGAGAGCCGCGCGCGGGCCATCGCCATGCTCACCGAGGTGGGTATCTCCGCCCCGGCCCAGCGCTTCGACGAGTACCCACATCAACTGTCGGGCGGCATGCGCCAGCGCGCCATGATTGCCATGGCCCTAAGCTGTAACCCGTCGTTGCTCATCGCCGATGAGCCTACGACGGCCCTGGACGTGACAATCCAGGCCCAGATTCTGGAACTCATGAAGCGGCTTCAGGAAGAATACGGGATGGCGATCCTGATGATCACCCACAACCTGGGCGTCATCGCCGAGATGGCCGACCGTATCGCCGTCATGTACATGGGCAAGATCGTCGAGATGGCCGACGTTCGCACCATCTTCCACCGCCCGCTGCATCCCTACACCATTGGTTTGCTGAAGTCGGTCCCGCGCATGGGCGGCAACATCAAAGAGCGGCTCGCCCCCATCCCCGGTAGCGTCCCCGACCCCTATTCGGTGCCGGAGGGCTGCGCCTTCATGCCGCGCTGCCCCAAGTCCAACGGTCGGCCGTGCTTCATCACCGACGATGTGGACCTGGTCGAGGTGGAGCCGGGTCACTGGACCCGCTGCCGCTATGACCGCTGGAGTGAGTCATGAGCGACGTTACCACTGCCCCTATCCTGCTCGAAGCCAGGGACCTCAAGAAATACTTTCCCATTCAGAAGGGCCTGCGCCGTAAGGTCGTCGGCAACGTGCGCGCCGTCGACGGGGTGAGCTTCGCTATCCATGAGGGCGAGACCCTCGGCCTGGTGGGAGAGTCGGGCTGCGGCAAGACGACCACCGGCCGTCTGGTCCTGCGCGCCATCGAGCCGACTGAGGGACAGGTGCTGTATCGCAAGGACGGCGCGGTGGTGGATCTCACTGCCCGCAACCGGCGCGACCTCAAGGCCTTCCGCCGCGAGATGCAGATCATCTTCCAAGACCCCTTCTCGTCTCTTAACCCGCGCATGACCGTCATGGATATCGTCAGCGAGCCGCTGCGCATCCACGGCGTCATGCGCGGCGACCAGCTCAAGTCTGAGGTGCGCGACCTGTTGGAGAAGGTGGGGTTGCGGGCGCAGCACATGAATCGCTACCCCTACGCCTTCAGCGGCGGCCAGCGCCAGCGCATCGGCATCGCCCGCGCCCTGGCCCTGCGGCCGCGCCTCGTCGTGTGCGACGAGCCAGTCAGCGCCCTCGACGTGCCAATCCCGGCGCAGGTGCTCAATAGACTGAAGGACTTGAAACGGCGCTTCGGCCTGACCTACCTGTTCATCGCCCACGACCTGGCCGTGGTCGAGCACATCAGCGACCGGGTGGCCGTCATGTATCTGGGCCGCATTGTCGAGATCGCGCCCGCCGAGGACGTCTACCACGCGCCCAAGCACCCCTATACCGAGGCGCTGCTGTCCGCCGTGCCCAAGGCCGACCCCGACATGGTCGGTCGGCGCATCATCCTGCAGGGCGATGTGCCCAGCCCGGCCAACCCACCCAGCGGTTGCCCCTTTCACCCGCGTTGCCGCTACGCCCAGGACATCTGCAAGACCGACCAGCCGCCCCTGCGCGAGGTTGCGCCTGACCATCGCGCGGCCTGCCATTTCGCCGACAGCCTGAACCTGGTGGGGGTGGGATAAGGGCGGGGGTAGACCTGTCAGGTCTGTCCCCCATCATCCCAGACAATTATGACCACTCGAAAACGAGTTCTTATCACCGGCGCGGCCGGCAAGCTCGGCCCAATTCTCCGTCGCGGCCTGGCTGCCCACTTCGACCTGCGCCTGACGGATGTCGTACCCATCGCCGACGCATCCGACATGGTCGTCGGCGACATGAACGACCCGGCCGTGCTGGACCGGGCGATGGCCGGCGTCGACGCTGTGGTCCATCTGGCCGCGCAATCATGGGGCGGCGATTTTGAGCACGACATTGTACCGCGCAACATCGTTGGCCTATACAATATCTATGAAGCCGCTGCCCGCAACGGCGTGCCCCGTGTCGTGTTCAGCAGTTCGGTGCGCACAGTGGAGGGGTATAACCCGCTGCTGCCCGACGAGCTGCCAGTGTGGCGCGAGAATCTGGCCCATCCGGTGACGCTGCCGATAACGACCCTGGACCCGGTGCGGCCCGACAACCTGTACGGGGTCAGCAAGGTTTTTGGCGAGGCTTTGGCCCGTATGTATGCCGACTGGCGCGGCGTCACCTCGGTCTGCCTGCGGCTGGGTGGGGTGGGACCAAAGAGCGACGAGTCCGTTGCCACGCCCCGCCATTGGGGCATCTGGATGAGCGACCGGGACCTGGTGGAGGCGTTTCGGTGTGGCATCGAGGCGGAGGGCATTGGCTGCGCCATCGTCTTTGGCTGCTCGGCCAACACCCGTCGCTGGTGGGACCTGGAGCGGACGCGGGAGTTGATCGGCTTCGTCGCCCAGGACAACAGCGAAGACCTGGTTTGCGACTGGTACCACGGAATCGCGCCCGCGCCACCTTACCCTATCCCGTGGGGCGAGCGGCTGCCTCTGCTGCCGGTTGACACTGGGCGTGCGCGCCTGGTCTGGATAGGCCAGTCGGGCTTCTTCCTCAAGACGCCCGGCGGCCTCAAGGTCGCCATTGACCCTTTCCTGTCGGAGTGGCCCGACCGCCTGCAACCGCCTTTCATGCCGGCCGCCGATCTCCCCGCCGACGTTGTCCTGGTGACGCATGCCCACCGCGACCACCTGGACGTCCACGCCCTGCCGGTTGTCGCCCAGGCGCGACCCGATGCGCGGTTTGTCGGCCCGCCGACCGTCTGTGAGCGGCTGGCCGATTTAGGCATCGATGCGGTGCGACTCACGCCGCTACGGCCTGGCGATAGCCTGGACCTTACCGATCTGAGGGTGACGGCCATGCCGGCCCGCCACCAGGCGAATGTGCCCGACGCCATCGGCTATCTACTCCAGGCTGACGGGGTGCGAATCTATCATACCGGCGATACCGAGTACGACGATTGTCTGCAAGCGGCCCAGGGCGCGGCCATCGACCTGCTGCTGGTCCCCATCAATGGCCGCGGCGGCAACATGACCGCCGAGGAAGCGGCGCGCCTGGCGGCCGATCTGAGGCCCCGCGCCGTGACGCCGATGCACTACGGCTGCCTGCAACCCCAGGCTGACCTGCTCGACCGCTTCCTGGCCGAACTCGGCCGCCTCGCGCCTGCCGTTACCTCGGCGGTCATGGAGGTTGGCGCCATCGTGCCCGTGCCATTGGTGTTTCGCCCCGGCCCGCCGCCAGGGCGAGAGCCGGCGTGAGTGACCCCGGCTCCCCCACCGCCCTCCGACTGCCTCTCCCAGTGGGAGGCGACAAGGCCGCGAACGAGGTTCCCCCATGCGCATCACTAACCTTCGCCTGACCCCCGTCGCCGTCGCGGACCCGCCGCTGCGTAACTCGTGGGGCGTCCACGCGCCCTACGCCCTGCGCGTCATCGTCGAGCTAGAGACCGACACAGGAGTTGTCGGCCTGTCGGAGGGGCCGGGCGGCGCGGCCCTGCTGGGCGAGCTGCAATCGGCGCTGGGCGCACTGCGCGGTGAGAACCCCTGGCATCTGGAACGCATCCGTGTCAAGCTCCGTGACCGCCCGCGCGCCTACTCCATTCTGGAGGTGGCCTGCCTCGACGCCTGCGCCCGCGCCATCGATGCGCCGCTGTACGACCTGCTGGGCGGACTGGTGCGGCCGCGCGTGCCCTTCGCCAGCTACCTGTTCTTCAAGTACCAGGGCGAGGACGACCCGTGGGGTGAGGTGGGCACGCCGGAGGAGATGGTGGGCCTGGCGCGGCGTTTCCGCGAGGAGTTCGGCTTCCAGGCCATCAAGGTCAAAGGGGGCGTGCTGCCGCCTGACGCTGAGATTCAGACCATGCGCCTGCTACGTGAGGCCTTCCCGACCGATCAGCTGCGCATCGACCCTAATGCCGTGTGGTCGGTGGAGACAAGCATTCGCGTCGCCCACGCTCTGGCCGACATCGACCTGGAATACCTGGAAGATCCGACGTGGGGCATGGCTGGCATGGCCTCTGTCGCCCGCGCCACCCATATCCCATTGAGCAGCAACATGGCCGTCACATCCTTCGATGACCTGCCGGTGGCCGTGGAAACGCGCGCCGCCCAGGTTGTCCTGTGTGACCACCACTACTGGGGCGGGCTGACGGGCTGCAAGCGGCTGGCGGCGGTGTGCGAGAGCTTTGGCCTGGGCCTGTCCATGCATAGCAACAATCACCTGGGCGTCAGCCTGGCGGCGATGGCTCACCTGGCAGCCAGCACGCCCCACCTTATCTACGCCTGCGACACCCACTACCCGTGGCAGGCCGAGGACGTCATCGTCGGC
>CAZJJF010000213.1:6524-7072 GCA_964546245.1 uncultured Anaerolineales bacterium | reverse complement strand
ATGCCCTAATGAGAAGGAAAGAGTATGCCCCGACAGCGAACAACGGCGGCTCGTGGTGGTCGTCGCGCCGCCGCGCGTGGCCCGCGCAAGAATGTGCCCCACGCGCAGGCGCACGTCCATTCGACTTTCAATAATACCATTATTACGATCACCGACCTCACGGGCAATACGCTGGCCTGGGGCAGCGCCGGTCAGGCCGGGTTCAAGGGGTCGCGCAAGAGCACGCCCTATGCCGCGCAGCTGGCCGCCCAGAACGCCGCGCGCGGCGCAATGGAGCATGGCGTGCGCGAGGTAGATGTGTTCGTGAAGGGGCCTGGCCCAGGTCGCGAGCCGGCTGTGCGCTCTTTGCAGGCGTCGGGCCTGCGCGTCCGCTCCATCAGCGATGTGACCCCCATCCCGCATAATGGCTGCCGTCCGCCCAAGCGACGGCGCGTCTAGACCGGTCAAACCTCGACCAGGGATGACGGGAGAGGCCGGCGCAGGTCGCCGCGTGTCTCCCGCCGCGCCGGGTTGAGGTCTAGTGTGTCCTGACTATTCATTTGACCAGG
>CAZJJF010000213.1:0-6514 GCA_964546245.1 uncultured Anaerolineales bacterium | reverse complement strand
GGGAAGTGAGGGAAGCTGTGGCTGAGAACAACCGCTCGACAGACGTGCGGATCGAGATTGAAGCCAGTTCCCGCAACTATGCTCGTTTCCGGATTGGCCCCCTCGATCGTGGGTATGGGACGACGGTAGGCAATGCGCTACGGCGCGTCCTCCTTAGCTCCCTGCCCGGCGTGGCGGTCACGGTCGTCAAGATCGACGGCGTACATCACGAGTTCTCGCCGATTCCGACCGCCAAGGAAGATACGACGCGGCTGATCCTGAACGTGAAGCAATTGCGGTTGAAGATGGCCCCCGCCGCCGAGGGCCCTGTTCGTATGCGCCTGGAGGCGCACGCTGAGGGCGTCGTGACCGCCGCCGACATCGAAGCCCCCAGTGAGCTGGAGATTATCAACCCGGACCTGCCGCTGTTGACGCTGGACCGGGAGGGGCACATTGACATCGAGCTGACCGTCGAGCGTGGCTATGGGTATATCCCGGCCGAGCGCCACAGCGGTAAGCTGTCCATCGGCGAGTTGCCGGTGGACGCTATCTTCAGCCCGGTGCGTAAGGCGTCGTTCCGCGTCGAGCCGGCCCGCGTGGGCCAGGCGACCGACTTCGACGGCCTGGTGCTGGAAGTGTGGACGGATGGCACGATGGCGCCACAAGAGGCCGTCCAGCGCGCGGCGCGCCGCCTGGTGGACGAGTTCCAGCGGGTCGCCCAGTTCGGCGACGTGGTTGCGCCAGAAGAGTCGGACCACAAGCTGAAGATTCCGCAGGACATCTACGACACGCCTATCGAGGAATTGGGGCTACCGGTGCGTGGCTACAACTGCCTCAAGCGCGCCGGTATCACGCGCGTAGGCGAGGTGCTGGAGAAGCTGGCGAAGGGCGACGACGAGATGCTCGTTATTCGCAACTTCGGCTTGAAGTCGTTGAATGAGTTGAAGGACGCGCTCACTGTGCGTGGTCTGATGCAGTACGTCGGCACGCCGCCTTCTTCCAATGGCGCTCTGCTGGACGAAGACGCGGACGACGACGTAGTCGATCTAGACGAGGAATAGAGCATGCCGCATCAAGTGTACGGGCGTCATCTGGGCCGCAGCGTGGCTCAGCGCCGCTCCTTGTTTCGCGCCCTCATGACGGACCTGTTCCGCTATGACCGTATCAAGACGACCGAGGCAAAGGCTAAGGCTATCAAGCCGGAAGCCGAGCGGCTGATTACCCGCGCCAAGAAGGGCGAGCCGGGCCGCCTGGTATCGCTGGCGCAGGCTGGCGACACCAGGCAGTTGACGGCGCTGCTGGGCGCGACGGGCGCCAATCGGTTGCTGAGCATCGCCAAGAGGGGCGACGCAGCGGCCCTGGAGACGGCGGCCACTCAGACCGCCCTGCACAACCGCCGCGTCATTCTATCGACGATTCGCGACCAGGCCGTGGTGGACCGCCTCATCCACGATGTGGCGGCGCAGCACATGGACCGACCGGGCGGCTATACGCGCATCATCAAGCTTGGCCCGCGCCAGGGCGATGCCGCGCCGATGGTCTTCCTGGAGCTTGTGTAGCGCTGAGACTCACTGCAAGCGGGCGAGGCGGGCGGTCCTATGCCTGATAACGACACGCCTGACCGGACGCTTGCGGAACGGGTATCGGTCGTGCCACCGGGTTTCTACCGGGTGCGCCTCGATATCGAGTACGATGGGACGGATTTTGTCGGCTGGCAGACCCAGGCCAGCCAGCATGGGCGGACGGTTCAGCACACCCTGGAAGCCGCCATCGAACGGGTGACGGGCTGCGCAGTGCGCAGCGTAGGCGCGGGGCGGACGGACACCGGTGTCCATGCGACGGGACAGGTGGCTCACTTCGATACGCAGTGGTCCCGACCGCCAGAGGTTCTCCAGCGAGCCTTGAACGCCGTTCTGCCGCCCGATGTCGCTGTTGTCGGGCTGACCGAGACGCAACCTACGTTTCATGCGCGCTATGATGCGCTGGAACGCGAGTACGTTTACACAATCTTGAATCGGCCGCTGCGTGCGCCCCTGCGCGCGCGCACAGCGTGGCACGTGCCCGAGCCGCTGGATGTCGAAGCGATGCGGGCCGCCTGCGGAGTTTTCCTGGGGCGCTACGACTTCCGTGCCCTTGGCCGGCCGATGCGTGAGCGGGGATCGACAGTTCGGACTGTGACCGCCGTGGCGGCGCTAACCCACGCCGACGAGGTAATGATCACAGTCCGCGCCGACGCCTTCCTGCGCCACATGGCGCGGCGAATGACCTTCGCCCTGGTCGAGGTGGGGCGGGGGCGGCTATCCCCCTCGGATGTCGCGACTATCGTGGCATCGGCCGACCCAAGCCTGCTGCGGGGAATTGCCCCGCCCCAGGGTCTGTGCCTGGTGCGAGTGATTTATTGAGGAGCCTTAGAGTGCGAACCTACGTAACCAAGCCCGCTGAGGTAACGCGCGAGTGGTACGTCGTGGATGCGGACGGCAAGACGCTGGGCCGCCTGGCGACGGAGATCGCGCGGGTGCTGCGCGGCAAGCAGAAGCCGATTTTTCAGCCCAACATTGACACCGGCGATTTCGTGATCGTCGTCAATGCCCATAAGGTCGTGGTGACGGGCAACAAGCTCAATGACAAGTTCTACTATCGGCATTCCGGTTATCCCGGCGGCCTGAAGGCCGTCTCGCTGCGCGACATGCTGGCGACGCACCCCGACCGTGTCGTGCGCGCGGCTGTCTGGGGCATGCTGCCGCATACGCGGCTGGGCCGCCAGCAGATCAAGAAGCTCAAGGTCTATGCCCGGGCGGACCACCCGCACGCGGCCCAGCAGCCCAAGCCGCTGCCCCTGTAGGAGTGACACGTCATGCCCATGAGTTTCCCTGGTACGTACCACTACGCTGTCGGCCGCCGCAAGGCTGCGACAGCTGTGGTGCGCCTGTATGCCGGCACTGGCACGGTTCTGGTGAATGACAAGACCATCGTCGACTACTTCGGCGTTGGCAATCAGCGCATCATCGACGAGGCCCTGGCTCCGTTGCGCGCGACGGGCAATGAGAGCCGCTATAATGTGACCGTCTTGACGACGGGCGGCGGCGTTCATGGCCAGGCGGGCGCCATTCGCCTCGGCATCGCGCGCGCCCTGGACAAGGCCAACCCCGATCAGCACACTTCGCTGAAGACGGCCGGCTTGCTCACGCGTGACCCGCGAGAGAAGGAGCGCAAGAAGCCGGGTCTGCGGCGCGCGCGCAAGCGGCCCCAGTACACCAAGCGCTAGAGCTCGCTTCGAGCAGGACCAAAGGCGAAGGACCGAGGACCAATGGGCTAAACAGCTTGGTCCTCGGTCCTTCGTCCTTGGTCGGCTGTGGCAGCGAGCCACCACGCTACGTCGGCTTAGGCCGGGAGAACATACATCACGGCCAGGGCGGTCAAAATCCACAGCGCGATGGCGATCAACAGGGGCTTGTCGCGGAAGAGAAGCTCATCGGGGCTGCCACCCTCGCCGCGCACGTGGATGAGATACTGGTAGCGGAAGATACCGTAGAGGACGAAGGGGATCGTCAGCATCATGGCGTGGTTGGCAGGCAGGTTGGGGGCGGAGAAGGTATAGAAGGCGTAGGTGACCGCCGTCGCCGCCGTCACCAGGCCCATCATGTCGTCCAACAGACGCAGGTTGTACTCGGACAGAATCTTGCGGTGGCTGTCCGCCGCGCCGCGTAGCAGGGTCAGCTCGTGGCGGCGCTTGCCGATGGCAATGAACAGGGCCAGCAGGGTCATGCACGTGTACAGCCACGGCGAGAAGTTACGCGCCTCGACGAGCACCACACCCGCCGCCACGCGCAGCACAAAGCCCGCCGCGATGCCAAAGACATCGACGATGACCACGTGCTTGAGCCAGAAGGTGTACGCGACCTGGACGACGAGGTAGATGAGGGCAATGGCCCCGAACTGCCAGTCGAGCCAGAAGCTCAGCGGAATCATCGTTATGATTAGCACAATGGCCGCGACCACGGCGACGCGCGGCGACAGGCGGCCCGATGCCAGGGGACGGTTCTTTTTGGTGGGGTGGAGCCGATCGGCCTCGATGTCGGCCAGATCGTTCATCAGGTAGACGGCGCTGGACAACAGACAGAAGATGAGGAAGCCGGCCGTGGTCTTGAGGAGCAGAGCGGTGTCGAACAGCTTGGCATCGAAAATCAGGGCGGCATAGATGAAGAGGTTCTTGCTCCACTGCCGTGGGCGCATGGCCTTGAACAGCATCCGTGCCTGTTGGGCTGGGCTGGCGGCGACAGGCGCGCTTGGGCGAGATGGTGGGGTGACGAGTTGCTCATCCATAGGGTAAAGCCTACTCTATTGTCAGAGGCCAGTCAAGGAACAGGCAGGCGATGGTGAAGGAACGGCTTGACACGCTGCTCGTCCAGCGGGGCCTGGCCGACAGCCGTACCCAGGCGCAACGCCTCATTGAGGCGGGTGAGGTGCGCGTGGCGGGCGAGGTAGTGGACAAGCCCGGCGCCAGGGTCGCCGCTGATGCGGCCATTACAGTCGCGGCGCGCCCCCAGTTCGTCAGTCGCGGCGGCCTGAAGCTGGCCGCCGCGCTAGAGGCCTTCGCCGTCGCCGTTGACGGCCGCGTGGCGCTGGATGTGGGGGCGTCGACAGGCGGCTTTACGGATGTGCTGCTTCAGCGCGGCGCGGCGCGGGTGTACGCGGTGGACGTGGGCTACGGGCAGCTGGCATGGGAGTTGCGCCAGAACGAGCGCGTTGTCGTCATGGATCGCACCAACATTCGCCACCTGGCGAGCCTGCCCGAGCCGGTGGACGTGGCGGTCATTGACGTATCCTTCATCTCCCTCAAGCTAGTGTTGCCGGTCGTGGCGCGGCTGGCGCGTCCCGCAGCCGATGTCGTGGCCCTGGTCAAGCCCCAGTTCGAGGTGGGCAAGGGGCAGCTAGGGAAGGGGGGCGTCGTGCGTGACCCCGCTCAGCACGTCGCGGTGCTGCAGGACGTGCTGCTGTGGGCCATGGCCCACGGCTATGGGGTGCAGGACGTCATCGCCTCACCCATTGTTGGCCCGGCCGGCAATCGCGAGTTTCTGGCGCACCTGACGGTGGGCGGGGAGTCGGCAATCGACATAAGCGGCGCGATTGAGGCGGCGGTGGCGTCGGCGCCGGGCTCAAGCAGATCGGCCACAGAACACACAGAAGATACGGAATAGAAGAGCCATTCATTTCTGCGTGTTCCGCGTCTTCCGTGGTTCATCTTCGCCTCCAGGCCGTGCGGCGAGTATACTTTAGCGTCAGTTGTACACCATCCAGGGAACGCGATGAAACAGAGTCACATTCGCAACTTCTCCATTATTGCTCACATCGACCACGGCAAGAGTACCCTCTCGGACCGGCTACTGGAGCGCACCGGTACGCTGACCCAGCGCGAGATGTCGGAGCAAGTACTCGACCAGATGGAGTTGGAGCGCGAGAAGGGTATCACCATCAAGGCGAAGGCCGTGCGCATGGACTACCGGGCGGCCGACGGTCAGGTGGTCGAGATGAACCTTATCGACACGCCCGGCCACGTCGATTTCACCTACGAGGTCAGCCGCGCTTTGCAGGCCTGCGAAGGGGCGGTGCTGGTCGTGGATGCGTCGCAGGGTATCGAGGCGCAGACCCTTGCCAACCTGTACCTGGCCCTGGACAACAACCTGGCTGTCATCCCGGTCATCAACAAGATCGACCTGCCCGCCGCGCAGCCGGAGAAGGTGGCCCAGGAGATCGAAGACCTCATCGGTATCGACCAGAGCGACATTATCCTGGCCTCAGCCAAGGAGGGTGTCGGTATCGATGAATTGCTGGCGGCCATCGTCGAGCGCATCCCGCCGCCCCAGGGCGACGCCGACGGGCCACTGCGCGCCCTGATCTTTGACTCTCACTACGATCCCTACAAGGGCGTCATCGCTTATGTGCGCGTCGTGGACGGCGCGATGCGCCTGGGCAAGCCGCTGTACCTGATGGCGGGCGACCAGAAGGTGGACGCCCTGGAAATCGGCGTGTTCCGCCCGCGTATGTCGGCGGTGCAAGAACTGGTGGCGGGCGAGGTGGGCTACGTGGCCACCGGCCTCAAGAGCGTGCGCGAGGTGTCGGTAGGCGACACGGTGACGACGGCCGAGGACGGCGCAGAGCACCCGCTGCCCGGCTACCGCCCTGCCAAGCCGATGGTCTTCGCGGGCATGTACCCCGTCGACTCAGAGCAGTACTACGAATTGCGCGACGCGCTGGAAAAACTCAAGCTCAATGATGCGTCGCTGATCTACGAGCCGGAAAGCTCGGCGGCGCTGGGCTTCGGCTTCCGCTGCGGCTTCCTGGGCCTGCTGCACCTGGAGATTGTCCAGGAGCGGCTGGAGCGCGAGTACGACCTGAATCTGCTGGTGACCGCGCCGAGCGTGGAGTACGAGGTGCTCAAGCGCAATGGCGAGGTCATCACTGTCGACAATCCGGCTGACCTGCCCGACCCCACCGACATCGAGGCCATCGAAGAGCCGTGGATGAAGCTGAGCAT
>CAZJJF010000212.1:0-7076 GCA_964546245.1 uncultured Anaerolineales bacterium | reverse complement strand
CTATGGCCCTCTACGGCGGCATCACCGCCCTCCACTCCTACTACGACCGCGACGAAGGCCCCGTCGGGGGCCTGTGGAGTCCCCCACCGTGGCGCAAGGAATTGCTGCCCTTCGCCTGGGCCGTGCAACTGCTCGGCCTGCTGGCTGTTGTGCCGCTAGGCCTGGGCATGGTCGTGACCTACATCGCCATGATGGCCCTGTCAGTCGCCTACTCGCACCCCGCCATCCGCCTCAAGCGGCGGCCCCTCGGCGCGCTGGCCGTCATCGCCATCGGCCAGGGTGCGCTGGGCTTCCTCACCGGCTGGTTCAGCGCCACACCGGCGCCCGTCGGCCTGCTCAGCCCCGACATCGCCATCGCCGTCGTCGGCATCACTCTGGCGACGGTGGGCCTGTACCCGCTGACCCACATCTACCAGGTGCGCGAGGACATAGCCCGTGGCGACGTGACCTTTGCCGTGCGCTGGGGGTCGGACAAGGCGTTTCGCTTCGCTTTGACCGCCTTTGGCCTGGCCCTGGTGTGCATCGGCTGGGTGCTGCTGCGCCGCTTCGGCTGGCCGACGGCCCTGGTCGTCGCCACCTTCTACGCCCTCGTCCTCGCCGACATTGAGCGCTGGCGGCGACACTTTGATCCCGCCGCCGTGCGCGCCAACTATACCCACGTCATGCGGCTGAGCTATGTCGTCGCCG
The DNA here is from genome assembly GCA_964546245.1 of uncultured Anaerolineales bacterium. Lineage (GTDB taxonomy): Bacteria > Chloroflexota > Anaerolineae > Epilineales > JAHCIE01 > JAHCIE01. The sequence continues at coordinate 6,389 of CAZJJF010000212.1, read as the reverse complement.
CCGCCTTCTCGGCCTACATCCTCGGCCTGTTGGTGCTACAGGCATGAACCTCTGCGGCCCCCAGGGCGACTGCGCATCAGTGCTACTGAATCTACTCATCATCGGCCTGTCCAACGGCGCGGTCATCGCCCTCAACGCGGTGGGCTTTACCCTGCTCTACGGTGTCATCCGCACCATCAACTTTGCCTATGGTGACGTCTTCGCCCTGGGCACGGTGGTCATCAGCACCCTGGTCACGGCCATGAACATCGGCCCGGCCTCGCCGCTGGCAACGCAATTCGGCGGCCTGCTCCTGGCGCTGGCCGTCGTCGTCGGCTTCGCCGTCGCCCTCAACCTCGGCATCGAGATCGCCGCCTTCCGCCCCTTCCGGGGCAAGTCGTACCTGGCTCCTCTCATCGCATCCCTCGGCCTGTCCTTCGTCCTATACCAGACGGCCCTGGTATGGCGCAAGCTATTGCCCAGCTGGATTCCCGGCGAGCATCGCAGCTTTCCGGGCGTACCGGAAGTGCCGCGCGGCAGCATCCCGGAATTGCTACCCAATGCCAATCTGGCCCCCTGGTTGGGCCTCGGCGAGGGCGTCACCCTGACCGCCAAGGACGCGCTCATTGTCGCCGCTGCCATCGCCGCTGCCTTGCTGGTCAGCCTGTTTCTGGCTCGCTCGCGCACCGGCCGCGCCCTGCGCGCCGTAGCCCAGGACCCGGGCCTGGCTGCCATGAGCGGCGTGCCCCTCACCCGCACCGTGCAGACAGCCTTCGCCATCAGTGGCGCACTGGCGGGCCTGTCAGCCTTCGCCTTCGTCCTGTACACGACTCACCCCTTCGGGCAGCACGGCGCGCAGAGTGGACTACTGGCTTTTACGGCGGTTATCCTCGGCGGCGTGGGCAGTCCCATCGGCGCGCTGCTGGCAGGTCTGGTGTTGGGTGTCTGCGCCGCCTTCAGCGACTACTACGTCGCCGCCCAATGGACGCCGGTGCTGTTGCAAATGCTGCTCATCGCCCTGCTGGTCCTACGCCCGACCGGCCTGGCCGGGCGCGAGAGCGCCGACGACCTGAGCGTACCCACGGCTCGCGACGCCATCGCCTTCCACGGTGAAGGCTCAGCGAGACGGGGACGCTGGCTGGCGGCGGGACTGCTGGCCGTTGGCATCGCCTACCCGCTGCTCGATGCGGGCCTGGCCTGGAGCCGCGAGAGCACCATCACCAGCATCCTGCTGCTGGCTTTGATGGCCCTCGGCCTCAACGTCATGCTCGGCTTCGCGGGCATGCTCGACCTGGGCTACGCCGCCAGTGTTGGCCTGGGCGCGTACACGGCAGCCCTGCTGGTCGATCCCTTCGGGCGGCTGGCCGCCTTCCTGCCTCAACCCCTGGACATCCTGCTGGTCCTGATGGCAGGCATGGCTGTCGCTGCCGTGTTCGGGCTGCTCAACGGGCTGCTGACCGCGCGACTGCGCGCCGACTATCTGGCGATTGTCACCCTCGCCTTTGGTTCAATGGTGCGCCAGATCGCCATCAATCTATCAACCTGGACCGGCGGCATGCAGGGCCGCTCGGCGCTACCCGCGCCAAGCCTGCTGGGCATCACCCTCGCCTCGCCCACCTCGCGCTATTATCTGGCGCTGGCCCTGGTCATCGCGGCAGCGTGGTTCAGCCGGCGATTGATCCACTCGCGGCAGGGGCGCGCGTGGCGCGCTCTAGGCGACGACGAGGTGGCCGCCGCCAGTAGCGGCGTCAACGTGACGCGCGCCAAGCGGCTGGCCTTCGCCATCGGCGCGGCCCTGGGCGGGCTGGCGGGCGCGGCGCACGTCGCCGCCTACGGGCAGATCTCGCCGGAGCAGATCGACTTTACCCTGTCGGTCATGGTCCTGGCAGCGGTGGTCATCGGCGGGCCTGGCAGCGTGCTGGGCGTTGTGGTCGGCGCACTCGCCATCGGCTTCTACGACCGGGTGCTGCTGCCCGGCCTGGGCGGCTGGTTGGCTGACTACCGACTGGCGCAAGGCGGAACGGCCGCCCTGTTCGACCTGCGCGAACTCAACTTCCTCGCCTTCGGCCTCGCCCTGTATCTGACCGTCCTGTGGCGGGCCGGGCGCGCCTCGCGCGCGGCGAGCGAGCCGGTTTCGGATTCAAGCCGCGACCCGCTAGAATTGCAGGGAGAGACCGGCGACTGAAGGTCGCGACAAAGGACCAAAGGACCAGGGACGAAAGACAAAGGAGTTGCCCTTCACCGAGGATTCGCTATCGGCCCTCGATCCTTCGTCCTCGGCCCTTCGTCCTCGGTCCGCCTACCGAAAATCTCCAACAAGCGAGACTCATGGACCGCCATACGATTCGGCTGACGACACTGGCCCACTGCGCGGGCTGAGCGTCCAAAATGGGGCCAGAGGCCCTGGCGCACGTGCTGCGTCCCATCAAGGAAGTCTTCGCCGCGTCCGGCGCCCACCCTGACCTGCTCGTCGGGCTGGCCGTCAGCGACGACGCGGCCGTCTATCGCCTCAACGACGCTCAGGCCCTCATCCTGACCACGGACTTCTTCCCGCCGGTCGTCGATGACGCCTACACCTATGGCGCGATTGCCGCCGCCAACTCCATGAGCGATGTTTACGCCATGGGCGGCGAGGTGTTGCTCGCCATCAACGTGGCGGGCTTCCCCAGCGGCCTGCCCGCCGACCTCATCGCTGACGTGTTTCGCGGCGGCGCAGAGAAGGTCGCCGAGGCGGGCGGTATCATCGCGGGCGGGCACACCATCTCCGACGACGAGCCGAAATACGGCCTGGCCGTGACCGGCCTGGTCCACCCCAACCGGGTGATCACCAAAGGCGGCGCGCAGGTCGGCGACCGGCTGGTGCTAACCAAACCCATCGGCAGCGGCGTCATCACGACGGCCGGCCGCGCCCAGGCCGCCGACGCGGCTCACATGGCCGAATGTGTGCGCTGGATGTCGATTCTCAACCGTGAGGCGGCGCGCGCCATGCAGACCGTCGGCGTCCATGCCGCCACGGACATCACTGGCTTCGGTCTGCTCGGTCACGCCTTCGAGATGGCCGAGGCCAGCGATGTCGCCTTCCGATTCTCCGTCGCGGCTATCCCCCTCATGGCGGGCGCGCTGAGCTACGCCGAGGCGGGCCAGTTGCCCGGCGGCGCACATCGTAACTGGAACTGGCTGCGTCCCCACGTCCAGGTCGCGCCGACCGTGAGTGAGGCCCGGCTGAGCCTGCTGCATGATCCGCAAACCTCCGGCGGCCTGCTGATTGCCGTGGCCCCTGACCGCCACTCTGACCTGGTGGCGGAGCTGACTCGGCGCGGCGCGCCTGCCCACACAGTGGGCGAGGTCGTCGCGGGCCACGGCATCCTGCTCACAGCTTGACCAACTGGGCTACCCTCGCTATCATCTTCCGGCCTGCAATTTCTCACCCCCACAGGAGCCTGCATGAGTAGCCCATCGACGGCAGTTACTCGGCCCAATCTGGGCGCCGACGCTGACTACGCTGAATTGAAGCGCATCGTCAAGGGACGCGGCCTGCTCAACAAGCAGCCACGTTACTACACCTTCCGCTTCATTGTGACGCTCGCCATGTTCGCGCTCAGTTGGGTCATCCTGTTCGCGGTCGACAACCCCTGGGTCCAGATTCTCAACGCCGTCTACATGGGCTTCATGATGACCCAGGTCGGCTTCCTGGGCCACGACCTGGGCCATGGACAGGTGTTCAACGACCGCCGACGGTCCGACATGGTCGGCCTCATCCTGGGCAATGGGCTGATGGGCATGAGCCGCTCGTGGTGGGTGGACAAGCACAACGCCCACCACGCCAACCCCAACGTCGACGACATGGACCCCGACATCGACATCCCCATCCTGGCCTTCTCGGAACAGGACGCCCTCTCCAAGCAGGGCTTCTTGCGCCACCTGGTCCGCTATCAGGCCTACTACTTCATCCCCATCACCTTCTTCCAGGCATGGGGCATGCACAAGATCTCGGTCGAGACGCTGGTCAAGGACAAGCCGTCGGGCTGGCGCACAGAGTTGACCGTCCTGATTGTTCATTTTATCGTCTATGCCATCCTGGTGTTCCTGGCGCTGGGCGTTCCGATGGGCCTGCTGTTCATCTTCATCCAGAAGTCGGTGACAGGCCTCTACAACGCCTCGGTGTTCGCGCCGAACCATAAGGGTATGCCCGTGCTGGACAAGGACAACCATCTGGACTTCCTGCGCAAGCAGGTCCTCACGTCGCGCAACATCCAGGCTCACCCTGTCACCGACTTTTGGTATGGCGGCCTGAATTACCAGATCGAGCATCACCTGTTCCCGACCATGCCGCGCAACCAGCTGCGCCATTCCCAGGCCATCGTCATGGACTATTGCCGACAGAAGGGCATCCCCTACCACGAGACCAGCATCCTGCAATCCTACCGCGAGATTCTGTCGTACCTGCACGAGGTCAGCGAGCCGCTGCGCGCGGAGGCGCGGGCTTCCGCCGTCGCGTAGTCGCGGGCGCAGGTTGCGTGTTCCGTCAACCTATGCTACTATAAGGCCACTCCCTGGACGTTCTACCAGGGAGTGACTCTGCGTTTTTCGATCATCGTGGAGATGCACAGCATGCCCGACCCTAATCATTTTCCCCGCCGCGTCGTCGTGACTGGAATGGGCGTCATCTCGCCCGTGGGCCTCAACGTCCCCGCTTTCTGGAACAGCCTCGTGGCGGGGCGCAGCGGCACAGGCCCTATCACCACCTTCGACGCTTCCGACTTTCACGTGAAGATCGGCGCGGAGATCAAGGACTTCGATGCCGAACAGTGGCTCGAGCGCAACCAGGCGCGCAAGCTCGACCGTTTCTGCCAGTTCGCCCTGGCCGCGACCCGGCAGGCCGTTGACCAGGCGTGCCTCGACGTGCGAGCCAATGGCGAAGACGCGGGCGTCCTCATCAGTTCCGGTATCGGTGGCCTGGCCACTCTCCAGGAAGGCGCGCACGTCCTGCTGGAAAAGGGACCAATGCGGGTTAGCCCGCTGACGGCGACGAAAATGATCGCCGACATGGCCTCGGGCCAGGTGTCTATCCACTATGGCGCGTATGGCCCCAACTTCTGCATCGTCTCCGCCTGCGCCACGGGCAACAACTCCATCGGCGAGGCCTTCGAGATCGTGCGGCGCGGCGACGCCAAGATCATGATTACCGGCGCCAGCGAGGCCGCCCTCAACCCCCTGGGCTTGTCGGCCTTCCACCGCACCGGCGCCCTCTCGACCCGCAACGATGACGGCGAGCACGCCAGCCGCCCCTTCGAGAAGAACCGCGACGGCTTCGTGTTCGGTGAAGGCGCGGCGACCCTGATTCTCGAGGACCTGGAGTTCGCGCAGGCGCGCGGAGCCAACATCCTGTGTGAGGTGGTGGGTTACGGCGCAAGCGCCGACGCCTACCACGTCACCGCCCCCGACGAGAACGGCATGGGTGCGACGCGCTCTATGCGCCGTGCCCTCGCCAAGGCAGGGCTGACGCCCGACGACGTGGACTACATTAACGCCCACGGCACGTCTACCGGGTTGAACGACAAGGTCGAGACCCTTGCCATCAAGCGCGTCTTCGGCGAGCGCGCCTACGAGCTTCCCATCTCGTCCACCAAGTCCATGACCGGCCACCTCATCGGCGCCGCCGGCGCGGTCGAGGCGGTCGCCGCCATTCAGACCATCCTGACGGGGACTATCCACCCCACCATCAACTACGAGACGCCCGACCCCGAATGTGATCTAGACTACGTGCCCAACACCGCGCGCCACACGCCGGTAAAGATCGCGCTGTCCAACTCCTTCGGTTTTGGTGGCCACAACGCCACCCTCGTCTTCCGCGCCTACCAGGCATAGGCTCAAGTGACATCCCCGGCCGCGCCTGCGCCGGGGGTGTCGGTTCCTCTCTATCCTATGGACGACCTCGACCACCTTCAAGAGCGTCTGGGGCTGGGCTTCCACGACGAAACCCTGCTCGCCCAGGCCCTCACCCATCGCTCGTATCTCAACGAGAACCCAGCCCCCGGCGGCTCGGACAACGAACGGCTAGAATTCCTGGGCGATGCCTTGCTGGACTTCATCACCGCCGAGTTCATCTTCCGCCGTTACCCGCGCATGAGTGAGGGGGAATTGACCAGCCTGCGCTCCGCCCTGGTCAAGGAGAAGAGCCTGGCTGGTTTCGCCCGGCAGTTGGACCTCGGCCGCTACCTGTTCATGGGTCGGGGCGAGTCGGCCAGCGGGGGCGCGGACCGCGCGCCGCTCCTGTGTGGCGGCTTCGAGGCGCTCATCGGGGCCATCTTCCTTGATCACGGGCTGGACGCGACCCGCGATTTCGTACTGCGCTTCATTGCCCCGTCCGCCGAGGAGATGGTCGCCGAACAACTCACCAAGGATGCCAA
>CAZJJF010000211.1:0-7105 GCA_964546245.1 uncultured Anaerolineales bacterium | reverse complement strand
CATTTCTCAACCTCAGGAGGCATGACACATGCGTAAGTTGTTGATCGGGCTGGTCGCAGCCCTCCTGCTCGTCGGGGTCGTCAGCGTGGCGGCCTACGCGCAGGGCAATCTCCGCGAATACACCGGCTACCAGGTCATGAACCTGTCCTCGACGCAGAACGCCAACGTGCGCGTGGACTACTATGGCCCCAGCGGCGTGACGCCGGCATGTACCAAGAACCTGGACCCCATCCCGCCGGGCGGCTCGGCCAACGTCCAGCAGAAGACTGAGAACTGCGGCTCTGCGCCCCTCCCCGACGGTGTCTACTCTGCCGTGCTTAGCTCCGACCAGCCCATCGCGGCCGTCGTCGGCCAGGTCATGTCGGACCCCGGTACCGCTGGCGCGATCTACAAGTCGCCCTTCTCCGAGTACTCGGGTGTCAGCGCTGGCTCGCGCAAGGTCATCCTGCCTGAGTTGATGTCCAACTGGTTCGGCATCGACAGCCTCGTCCGTGTCCAGAACACGGGCAACACGACCGCCAACATCAGCGTCCAATACTTCGCGGGTTCGCTGGGTGGGCAGCCCACCGGCAACCCGTCCATCGCCGCCAAGAATTACACCATCCCGTCCTTCGCAGCCATCACCCTCGACCAGGGCCAGATCAACGCGGACCTGGCGGCACAGAGCGGCACCTTCCAGGGCAAGTTCCTGGGCTCCGCCGTCATCACCTCGGACCAGGGCCTGGCGGCGGTCGTCAACCAGACTGACCCCACCAAGCGCGTCAAGTACACCTACAACGGCTTCGGCGAGGCCGATGACGCGGGCACCGAGCTGCTGGCCCCCGCCATCTTCTGGCAGTGGTATAACACCCTGACCTCGCTGGCGGTCCAGAATACCAGCACCACCAACCCGGTCAATGTGACCATTACCTACACCGCCGGCCCCGGCAGCCTGACCACCAGCAATGGCGATGCAACGGGTCAGACCAAGCAGGTCATGTTCACCCTCGGCCCTGGCGAGTCCAGCACCCGCTACGAAGGCAGCGCCGGCTCCAGTGACCTGGCGTCCCAGTTCAACCGCTTCGGCGGCAGCGCGCGCATCACCGCCAACGGCCCCGTCGTCGGCAAGGTCAACCAGACCCAGTACGCCGCGACCAACGGCCAGCTGCCCTCGGGCGCCTACAACGCCACCCCGACCAACAAGCTGACCCAGCGCGTGGCCGTCCCGCTGATCCAGGCTGGCTTCTATAGCTTCTTCACCTCGCTGACCTGCGCCAATGCCTCGACCAGCCAGTCCGCGACCATCACCGTCAGGTACACCTCGGACAACCTGAGCGCGCACCCCAACACGAGCGGCGAAGCGACCCACACCATCGCCCCAGGCGGCAGCTACATCGTCTACGAGGGTCAGGCCAACGGCGCGCTGGCCGACATCTACAAGACCGGCAGTCCCTGGTGGGTGGATGGCGCCCGTAACATCTTCAACGGCTCCGCCTTCGTGACCTCCAGCGGCCCTGGCATCGCCTGCACCGTCAACGAGGTGGGCACGGGCGCGACCGAAGATAACATGTACACCTACAACGGTGTCGGTCTGGCGACCCCGTAAGCGCCTCGCGCGAAGGGTTTCACTCACAAACGCGCTCCCCCTCCCCGGCCTGGGGAGGGGGAGCCTGCTTGCACAAGGACACGTAGCGCATGCGAGTGATCGCGGGGCGCGCCAAGGGTCGCCGCCTCCTGGCGGTGCCGGGCGAGGGAACACGTCCCATTACCGACCGCGCCAAGGAGGCGCTGTTCAGCATCCTCGGCGCGGAGGTCATCCGCGCCCGGGTGCTGGACCTGTTCGCCGGGACGGGCGGCGTGGGCATCGAGGCGCTCAGTCGCGGCGCGAGCCACGTCACCTTCGTCGAGAAGGCGGGCAAGGCGGTGGACATTCTCCGCCACAACCTGAAGGCGACCGGGCTGGAGGCGGGCGCGCGGGTGGAGCGGGCGGACGTGTTTCGCTACCTGGAGCAGACGCCGGGCGAGCCGTTCGACCTCATCTACATCGCCCCGCCCCAGTACCAGGGCCTGTGGCTGAAGGCCTTGCAGGCCGTCGATGCCCAGCCCGCGTGGCTGGCGCCGGGCGGCCAGGTGATCGTACAGATCTTCCCCAAGGAGTACGTCGAGCCGGACCTGCGCTACCTGACCCTCATCGACGAGCGCCGCTATGGCAGCGTCATGCTGCTGTTCTACGCGCCCGCCGCCGAGGTGGACGACCCCGACGATATCGAGGCGTAGTCGCGCGCCACAACACAGGGGGCGTGTTCAGCGGTTTGGCCGCCGAACACGCCCCCGTCGTTGCCCGTAAGGACGCGACAGGCCGCGTCTCTACGACGATGTCACCGGCAGGATACCCAGGATGGCGGTCGGTCCCGTCAATACGCGCAGGATAGTCTGGGGGTTGCTACGCTGGATGATGTCGTGAATCTGAAGCGGGGTGAGGGGCGCGTTGCCGCGACTCACCAGAGCGCGGAAAATAGCCGTGGCGATGGGCAGGTCGGGCGCGATGTAGCCCGCCGCGGGGGCGCACTCCTCGACGATGCACGCCCACAGGTCGTTGAGGCGGCGCACCTCGCCCGTCTCGGCGTCGATGTAGTCCGCCTCACCCAGCGGCGCATCGAGCGGGAAGCGGCTGAGGCAGCCAGGGCAACTCGACTCCCGTAGGAAAGTCATGAAGTCGCGGCGGTTGCGCTCCCACCAGGCCATGTTGATCTGAAACGGCGTGTCCACCATCGGACGCGCCAGCCGAATCGCGCTCATACCGTCACCCCCTGTCGCAACGCCCAGCGCGGCTTCGCGTCGCTCCCGACATTGGTGAAGCGTTGGTCAGGGTCGTGGGCCAGGGCGTAGTTGAGGGCGAAGCCGCGCGCCGCCGGTTCACCCTGGGCGATCTCGACCTCCTTGACCAGGGCGGCTGTCGGCTGCGCCTCACCCGCCACGTCAATGAGCGCCTCGGCGATGTTCAGATGACCGATGTGCACGTCAGGCATCAGGTCCTTGCGGAACCACAGGCCGCCGAACGCGACATACTCAGCCGACTCGCTCAGCCGCTGGCCCAGGATGTCGCCAATGGGCACGACGGCCGCCTGGGATGTTGGTGTCGCCTCCGCCTTGACCTCAACATTGAGAGGATGCTCGGCGCTATACTCGGCGACAAACTCGCGCTCCCCGCCCCGGTCCATCTTGACGCGAACAACCTTGATGCGGCCGACGCGGGGATTGTCCCCGTCGCGCGCGCCGACCACCGTGCCCAGGGCATTGGTTAGCGCGCTGAAGCGTAGCCGCTGGCCCACTTCGTAGTGAAGCTTGGGCTGGTACAGGCGCACATTCTCGTTGGCCTCGCGAGCCTGTCGGTCGGCGTCATCTTGCAGACGACCCTGGACGACAATCTCGGCGAGTTCGGCGAGAGGCTTGGGGACACCCGTATCGAGGAAGACTTCTTCAACCCGGTCGAGGTCACGGTCAGAAATAGAGAAGGATTGCCAATATTCGGGCGTGTCAAACATGGGCGCCACGCGAGGGTTGCCTCCTTTGCACGAATCTCGTGGACGAGCCAATTATAGATGCTCTTTCAGGAGGCGGCAAGCGTAGGGGCAGGGTCTCCCTGCCGTCCCTGCCGTCCCTGCCGTCCCTGCCCGCCCCATCGCAAGGCGCATCACGGTACAGGCGTCACCAGCACCCGCCGATTGGCCGCATCCGCCTGCGCCCCGCTGACGGGCAGGCGCGCACCGTCCGCGCCGTACAGCCCGATCTCGATCTGGTACGGGCCGGGCGGCAAATCATCGGGCAGCCTCAGGCTGTGCCGGTCGCGCAGTCGCGTGTTCTCGTCCCACCACGACGTCGCCGATTGGCCCTCGGCCGGTGGCCCATCGTGGCCGGCCCACACGGGGCCGCCACTGGCCGGGTTGAAGGTATCCGCCAGCAGATGCACGAACACCGTAGTGTCAGCGGGCGGAGGGCCATCGGCGGCCCAGAAAAGATCAACGTTCAGCGTCTGCCCCGGCTGGACCTGGCGCGTCGGCCGCCCCTGGTCATCGACCACGCTCATCCCCAGCAGGCGAATGTCGTCGCCGAGACGCACGTCGAGGGGCATATCCGGCGTGGCGGGCGGCTCCGTCCGCGCGACGCGCACCCCGCCCAGGCTGGCCGCGCTGCCGCTCGGCCCCCTCAGGCGGATGTCATAGTCGCCCGGCGACATGAAGCGCGGGATGGGCAATTCCACCTGTGTCCGTGTCTGGCCGCCGGCCAGCATCATCGGCCGTGCGACGACGATACCCTCGCTGGCCGGGCGAGTCGTTGGCTCCAGGTCGACGCGCGCCTCCGTTGGGGGGCCATCCCAGTAGACCCCCAGGCGCAGCGTGTCGCCGGAGCGCACCTCGCGGACAGGCAGGTCGTAGCCCAAGATAGTCCCGCCCATAAACAGCTGCCGGGCGAGTGTCGTGGGCGGCTGGGTGACCGGCGGTGCTGCGCCATCCCTGGTGAACAGCGTCAGGGCGTTGTGGGCGAAGCCGTAGCTCAGGGCTGGCTTGAACTCGCGCTTGAGCCAGGCCGGGGCCAGCCCTTGCGGGTCTTGCAGCGGGCCATTGACCCACGCCAGCCACACCCGGTCATGGTCGCGGGTGACCCGCCCCAACTCGCGGTCAATGTTATCAGGTGTCAGCTCCAAAGCGTTGCGGGGAATCTGTTCCACGTTGGGGCGCGGCTCGTCCAGACCCCGCTCGTAGTAGTACAAGAACACGGGATAGCGGTTGCCCGACACCAGCGCCACCACATCGTCGGGGCGAGCGTAGGCGCGTAGCGCCTGGGCCATGCTCTGGAGGTCGTCGCGCAGATAGCGGTCGCTATAGGTGGCGGGCAGCGCCCACAGCCAGGCGGCCGCGACGAACACGCCCGCTGCCACACCCATCGCCCGCCGCCAGCGTCCCAGCGCGACCAGCGACCAGGCGAACAGCACGTACACCGGCGGCGCGAAGGGCAGAAAGTAGCGGGCCTCGACGCGGGGGTTGTAGAACAGACCGCGCGGCAGAGCCAGGATGAAGATGACTGCGCTCGGGACCACCACCACCAGCAGCAGCAGCGCCACGCCCGGCCCGCTGCCCGGCCAGCGCGTCAGCGCCAGCAGGCCCACCGCGAACACGACCACCAGCGCCAGCACGAGGGGCGTCACGCGCTCGATATCCGTCGAGACACCCAGGGTCAGCAGCGTGGCTTGCAGGCGGGCCACGAAGCCGAAGTCGATGGCTTCCGCCACCGACCAGCTACTCATGCGACCCAGGGCGTACAGCAGCCACGGCGCGAACAGGGCCAGCACCGCCACCTGCGCCCCAACCCACCACCACAGCCGCCGCCCCCCCGCTCCCTGCTCCCCAAGCATGGGTGGTCGGTGGTCAGTGGTCGGTGGTCGGTGGTCGGTGGTCGGTGGTCGGTGGTCAGTGGTCGGTGGTCGGTGGTCGGTGGTCGCCCTGCCCCGCCACCACTCCCAGACCAGCATCCCCGCCACCCACAGGTTTGCCACGGCGAGCATCACCACCGACAGATAGATGGTCCACAGGGCAGCGGCGGCGGCCAGCACATAGCCGAGCCACGCGGCGCGGCGGCCACTGCGCCACCAGCGTAGCAGGGCGATGAGCGCCAGCACGTTCAGCAGCCCCGCCAGCGCGTACATGCGCATCTCTTGCGACCACCCCACGTGGAAGCGCGACGTTGCCAGCAGTAGCCCCGCCAGCAGCCCCACCCACGGCCCGCCGAGCAGGCGGCCGAGCGGCACGACAGCCGCCACGGTCAGCATGCCGATGGCTACCGACAGCCAGCGCGCCGCAAACTCGCCCTCGCCCACCAGACGCACCCACGGCCACAGCGCCCAGAAATACAGCGGCGGGTGAACATCGCTGGCCGTCCACGCCGTCACACCCAGGAAAGACTTGCGCACGGCCCAGATGGCCAGACCCTCGTCCCACCAGATGTTGGAGTCCCCCAGGCGATACACGCGCAGGACGAAGGCCGCCAGCAGGAGACCCACGGCGGCGGCGATCTGGAGGTGGACGCTGGAAAGGCGGGGCAGGGCGCGCGCCCCGGCCGGCGACGCGCGGACAGGTGAGGCGGGGGCGTCGGTTCGCGATGCCACTAGCGCCGCCTCACGCGTCGTCCTCGCCGTCGAGATGCATCGCCACGATGCGATCCAGGCGGAAGGTGCGATGCTCCTGGCGGAGGTGGCAGAAAGCGACGAGGTACAACCGCTGCGAGCGGGTAGTCACGCCCAGTGGCTCGACCCAGCGCTCCGTCGGGCCTTCAGAGGACAGGTAGCACAGGTAGAGCCGCCGCCGTTCGCGCAGCGCCCGAAGCATCGGCGAGGGTAGCTCGACGTGGGACGGCAGCGTTCCATAGCGGGGGGCCAGGTCGCCGAGGCGCTCCGCCCCCAGGTCGCGGACGAGGCGCGCCAGCAGCCGCCGCGTCGTCAAGGCGTCTTCCAGGGCGCGGTGCGCGCCGTTGACGGTGATGCCCAGCCGCGCCGCCAGGTTGCCCAGGCCATAGCTGCTGAGGCGGTAGCAGGCGCGGGCCAGCTCCAGGGTATCGATGGTGGGGTTGTCGATAGGGCCGTAGCCGAGGCGCACCAGTTCCGTGTCCAGGAAGCGCAGATCGAAGGGCGAGTTGTGGGCCACGAACACCGCGTCGCGCAGCAGGGCCAGGACGCGCGGGGCCACATCGGCGAAACCTGGCTGGTCGCACAACTGGGCATCGGCCAGGCCAGTGACCCGCGCGGCGGCCGGGGAGATGGGCCGGCCGGGGTTGATGAGGCTGACGAAGCGCGCCACCTCGCGGTCGCCGACGCAACGGACAACGGCAATCTCGCATACCCGGTCGCCGCGGTGAGGGTGCAGGCCCGTCGTCTCCACATCGACGAAGGCGAAGGTGGCTTCGGCCAGGGGCGTGTCCATCATGCGATATCCGCCTCATCGCTGGCCGACGCCTCGCGGTCGCGCGTCACTCGCACCCCCTCGACCACCGCATCCCCGTCCGTCACGCGGATGGTGACGGTGTGGGGGGCCAGGGGCAGGCCTTCCGCCAGGGGAATGTCGGCCGCGCTGTC
>CAZJJF010000210.1:0-7113 GCA_964546245.1 uncultured Anaerolineales bacterium | reverse complement strand
CAGCGGGAGAACTTCGCCAAACGCTTTGACGCGGGCGATCCTATCTTCCTGCACGAAACCTTCTATGCGCTGATGCAGGCCTACGACGCTGTCGCCCTCGACACCGACGTCCAGGTGGGTGGAACCGATCAGCTATGGAACATCATCGTCGCCGGCCGCAAGCTCCAGGAGGTCTTTGGCCAGCGGCCCCAGATCGGCATCATCACTGCCATCCTGCCCGGCACCGACGGCGTGGTGAAGATGTCCAAGTCAACCGGCAACCACATCGGCATCTTCGACCCGCCCAACGAGATGTACGGCAAGGTCATGAGCATCCCTGACGAAGCCATGTGGCTCTACTACGACCTGGTAACGCGCTTCCCCGTCGAGGCGATTCAGCGGACGAAGGACGCCGTCGCGTCAGGTCAGCTACACCCCATGGACGCCAAGAAGAAACTGGCCTGGGAGATCACCGAAATCTACCATTCGCCCGACGACGCAGCGGCAGCGGCCGAGCATTTCGCCACCGTCTTCCAGCAGCGCGAGATTCCCGAGCACATCCCCAGCTTCAAGCTCGACGGCACGCGCGCCATCGTTGACATCATGGTCCAGGCGCAACTGGTTGCCAGCAAGAGCGAGGCGCGGCGGCTCATCGAGCAAGGCGGCGTCAAGCTGGATGGCGAGCGGATCGACAGCGTGACCTTCGACGTCCCCGACCGCGAGGGCATCCTGCAAGTTGGCCGCCGCAAGTTCGTGCGCCTGGTAACGGAGTAGTCGCGTGCCCGGCCACGATACGATGTACGCCTCCTACCGCGCCAATGCCCTCAAGCAGTGGATCGTGGATGTCGAGGCCAGCGAAGAGGCTCCCGCGCTCATCTTCCTGCGCGGCCACAGCCCCGCCAGCGGCACGCGCTACGGCTTCATCCTGGCCGAACGCGGTGAGATTCCCAGCCGCATCCAGGTAGTCCGCGGGCTGAAAGGCGTCGTCAAGGTGGACGACGGTTTCTACACGTCGGTCATCTTGTGCCTGCCTGATTCCCGCGACACGCTGATCCAGGAGATTCGGGCGCGCCTGGCCGCCCTCGGCTTCCTGACCACCGCTGAGTGGGAGGCAGAGGCCGCCGCCACTGCCCCCCGCCAGGACCCCCGCCCCACCAGCTTCATGAAGGGGCGAGGCAAGCCCCTCGTGAAGTAGGGCCGACCACCGACCACCGCCACGGCAGGAGTCAAGCGGTGGTCGGCCGTCGGTCGTCGGTGGTCGTCACTCCGGCCCCCACCGAACCACCAGCCGTGGCGCTTGCGTCCGCCCCTCGCGCGCCTCGATACCCCAGAAATCGTACCGCAGCGGCTGCTCGCTGACTGGCGTCTCCGGCCCAAGCAGCAGGATACCATCATTCGGCGTTCCACGCTGCCAGGCCTGTATGAGACCCGTCACATCAACGCTGACCCAGGTCTGTACCAGCGCCGGCCGCAGCTTCGTCACGCCATACATCTCGCCCACCCCATCACCATACGCCTCCCATGTCACCGTCATCTCATCCCAGGCGCGCGTCGCCCGATGCGCCGAAACCTCCACCCCTCGACACTCGTAGCAGTTGTGGATGAACACCTCGAGGCTCGCCGCGAGCACCAGCGCATCGCGCGGAATCTGACTGAGGTCGAAGCGGATCAGGGCGCGCTGGCGCAGCCAGAGCTGGTCGTCATAGCCGACGAACATGCCAGGGTATGCCCCCCACACGGCATCAGCGCGCCCCTCGGTCAGGAACGTGTCGGCGACAGCCGTGAGAGTCACGAGCGGCGGTAATGGCGTGGCGCTCGGCGTCGGTGTCAGTCCATCGCTGGCCGTCGGTGATGGCGTTGGCAGTGGCGTGTCGGTGGGCGTTGGGGAGGATGTCGGGGCCGACGTCGCCGTGCTGGTGGGCGTGCGCGCGGGGGCGACCGTCGCAGTGGCCGTCGGTGACGGCGGCGGTGGCGCCGTCGGCGGTGGCGACAGCGTACCGGGCGCGGCCCCGTGAGGCGCGTACGGCAGCCAGAGAACCGCTTCGCTCGCGGTGCGCCCCACCGGCTGCGGGGCCACGGCCCACGCCGACACCAGCAGCAGCGCCACCAGCAGCAGCCCACGGCGTGACAAGCAGCTCATGGATCGCCTTCAGACGTCGCCCCCCAACGCCGACTCGTGGCTATGGCAATCAGAACGCCCGCCCCGCCAACGATCGGGTCAGCTCGCGGAGCGCCGCGCCGGCCTCGGTATCGCTCAAGGGTTCCAGCAACGTCAGCGCCTGCTCGTGGTAGCGGTCGGCCAGCGCCTCCGCGTGCTCCTGCGCGCCCACCCCATCGAGAATCGCCAACACTCGCGCCACCTCCGCGTCCCCCAGCTTCGACTGGCTGTACAGCCGCGCCAGGTCACGCGCCGCCTCGCCCTGCGCCCGCTCGAAGGCGAAAGCCACCGGCAGGCTTTTCTTGCGGCGGCGTATGTCGTTGGCCGCCTGCTTCCCCGTCAAGCGTGGATCCCCCCAGATACCCAGGCCATCATCGGCGATCTGGAACGCCAGCCCCACCGCCTCACCAAAGCGGGTAAGCCGCTCGACCATTGCCGGCGTGGCTTCGGCTACCTGCGCCCCGATGCGTGTCGACGCCGCCAGCAGCGCCGCCGTCTTGCCACGCACCATGCGCAGGTACTCGGCCTCCGTGACGTCAACGCGGTTCTCGAAGGCCATATCGAGATGTTGCCCCTCAGTGATGGCGAGACAGGCGCGGTCGTAACTGGCCTGGGCGGCGGCCAGGGTCATGGGAGAGACGCCACATTCCAGCAGGCGGCTCAATTCCAGGCGCGCCAGCACGAACAGGGCATCACCGGCATTAATGGCCTGCGCGTCCCCCCACCTCTTCCAGAGAGTCAGCCGCCCGTGGCGCTCGGCATCGCGATCCTCAACATCGTCGTGAATCAGGGAAAAGTTGTGAGTTAGCTCGATGGCCGCCGCCGCGGGCAGAGCCTGTCGCCAATCCCCACCGACAGCCTGGTTAGCCAGCAGCAGGAACACCGGTCGCAGTCGCTTGCCGGTCCGCCCATTGATTGGGCGAAATGCCTCATCGACCCAGCCCAGGTGGTACTGGAGCATCCCGTAGTGGGGTGTCAGCAGGCTATCGGGCGGCTCGACAGCGGCCCGCATCGCCGCCTCGACACTCGTGATATAGGGGGCCAGTCGCTGCGCCAGTTCAACCGTCGTCGCCATGATGTCTCCACTTTGCCGAACGTCACCCACGACAGTATAGTTTAGACACTTGGTTTGGACAAGAGCGGCGAAGCGAGGTTCACTGAATGGCTCAAGCGACGATAGAATCGCCGAGGCACACCAATCGCTTGGTGCACGAAACCAGCCCCTATCTGCTACAACACGCCCACAACCCTGTCGATTGGTACCCCTGGGGCGACGAGGCCCTGGCCCTGGCCCACGCCGAAGACAAGCCCATCCTGCTAAGCGTCGGCTACTCGGCCTGCCACTGGTGCCACGTCATGGAGCGCGAGTCCTTCGAGGACGAAGCCATTGCCGCACTGATGAATCAGCGCTTCGTCAACATCAAGGTCGACCGTGAAGAGCGCCCCGACATAGACTCTATCTACATGGAGGCGGTGCAGGCCCTCACCGGCCGCGGCGGCTGGCCCATGACCGTCTTCCTGACCCCCGATGGCGTGCCCTTCTATGGCGGCACATACTACCCGCCGGAAGATCGCCACGGCCTGCCCGGCTTCCCGCGCCTACTGACAGCCATCGCCGACGCCTGGGCCAACCAGCGGGCGACCCTGCTGGAGCAGGGCCAGCAAGTGCTGGGCGCTCTCAACCGCGCCGACCTGTTGCGCCCCTCGCGCCAACCCCTGACCCCCAACCTGCTCGACGCGGCGACGCGCACCTTCGCCCATCAGTTCGACCCGCGCCACGGCGGCTTCGGCGGCGCGCCCAAGTTCCCCCAGGCCATGAGTTGGGAGTTTATGCTGCGTTCGGCCCACCGGCTCGATGACGCCTCGCTACGCCACATGGCCGAGACGGCCCTCGACCACATGCGTGACGGCGGCATTTACGATCACCTGGGCGGTGGCTTCCATCGCTACACTGTGGACGCCGCGTGGCTCGTGCCCCACTTCGAGAAGATGCTGTACGACAACGCCTTGCTGACGAGCCTGTATCTCCACGGCTACCAGGCCCTCGGCCACGCTCGCTACCGCCGCACCGCCGAGGCGACCATCGATTACGTCAAGCGCGTAATGACCTCACCCGAAGGTGGTTTCTACGCAGCGCAGGATGCCGACAGCGAAGGCGTAGAGGGCAAGTATTATGTCTGGTCGTATGCAGAGGTCCAGCGTCGGCTCGGCGCGGACGCGGACGCCTTCTGCCGCTTCTACGACGTCACGCCCGGCGGCAACTGGGAGGGGCACACCATCCTGCACGTGACACGCCCCACCAGCGTCGCCGCCCGCGAGTTCGGCATGGACGAGGCCGCGCTCGAAGCGCTTCTAGCGCGGGGCCGGACCACCCTGCTGGCAGCGCGAGAGACGCGCGTGCCGCCCCTGCGCGACGAGAAGATCATCACCGCCTGGAATGGCCTGATGCTCGCCGCCGTAGCCGAGGCGGCCGCCATCCTGGATCGCACCGACTACCGCGACCTGGCCGTCCGCGCCGCCGAGTTCCTACTGCGCGACGCCCGCCGCGACGGGCGCGTGCTGCGTGTCGCGCCGCGCGGCCGGGGCGTCATCCTGGGTTTTCAGGAGGACTACGCCTTCCTCATCCACGGCCTGCTGGCCCTGTACGAAGCCACCTTCGACCTGCGCTGGCTCGAAGAGGCGCGCAACCTGGCCGACGAGATGATTCGCCTGTTCTGGGATGACCGTGGCGGTTTCTTTCAGACCGGCCGCGACCAGCCTGGCCTGGTAACACGCCCGATGGATGTCTACGACGACCCCACGCCAGGCGGCAACTCAATGGCAGCCGACGTGCTGCTGCGCCTGGCCCAACTCCTGGGCGACGAGGACTACAGCCGCCGCTCCCTGGCGACCCTGGAACGCTTCCGCGAGATTCTAGACCGCGTACCGACGGCCTTCGGCTACCTGCTGTGCGTCATCGACCGCACCCTGGCGACACCGAAAGAAGTCGCTCTGGTCGGGCCGCTGGGCAGCCAGGCGACTCACGCGCTGCTCGCCATCGTTCACGCCCGCTACCTGCCTAACCGCCTGCTCGCCGCCGCCGCGCCCGACGACCCTGGTCCCGCCGCGCTGATTCCCCTGCTCCAGGGTCGCGCCATGCTGCGCGACCGCCCCACCGCCTACGTCTGCGAGAATTACGCCTGTCAACTCCCCACCGACGACCCGGCCGAACTGGCCCGCCAGCTAGGATAATCCATGCGTCTCTACAACACCCTCACCGAGCGCGTCGATCCCTTCACCCCGCGCCTCAATCAGCCTGTCAGCCTGTACGTCTGCGGCATCACCCCCTATGACACCACTCACCTCGGCCACGCCTTCCTGTACGTATCTATCGACGCCCTGATACGCCACCTGGAGGCTAAAGGCTGGCCGGTGCGCTACGTCCAGAACGTGACCGACATCGACGACGATATCCTGCGCAAGGCGGGCGAGACCGGTGAAGACTGGGTGGCCCTCGGCAATCGCTGGACGCGCCAGTTCGCCGCCGATCTGATGCGGCTCAACGTGCGCCCGCCCGATGCCTACGTGCGCGCCACCGACGAGATTCAGGCAATTATCGAAATAGTCATGGCGCTGGTGGATAAGGGCATGGCCTACGTGAGCGGCGGCAATGTCTATTTCCGCATCGCCCGCGACCCCGAATACGGCAAGCTCAGCCGCCTCAGCCCCGCAGAGATGCTGCCCATCTCGGCCGAACGCGGGGCGAACCCCGACGACCCCAACAAGGAACGCCCCCTTGACTTCATCCTGTGGCAGACTCAGGCCCCCGGCGAACCGGCCTGGGACAGCCCCTGGGGCGCGGGCCGACCTGGCTGGCACATCGAGTGCTCGGCCATGTCGCTGCGCCACCTGGGGCCAACGGTTGACATCCACGGCGGCGGCGGCGATCTGATCTATCCCCATCACGAGAGCGAAATCGCTCAGTCGGAGGCCTATACCGGCCGGGAGCCTTTCGCGCGCTTCTGGTTTCACGCCGCCATGCTACGCTACCAGGGGGAAAAGATGAGCAAGTCGCTGGGCAATATGGTCTTCGCCCGCGACCTGCTCAAGGAGTACACCGCCGACGCCATCCGCCTCGCTCTGCTCAACCACCATTACCGCGAATCGTGGGAGTTCCACGACGATGACATGCAGTGGGCGGCGGCCCTGGCCGAACGACTGCGCCTTGCCAGCCATCTCGGCGGCGGGAGTGCGCGCCGCTCCCTATCCACCGTTCACACCCCCCCGACGGATGCCCACGTTGCCGCATTCAAGGCCGCCCTGGACGACGACCTGGACACGCCGCGCGCCATCAGCATCCTCAACGCCATGGCGACTGACATCCTCAACACCCGCGGCGAGGCCGACGCGCTGCGCTCCCTGGCGAGCGTCCTCGGCCTGCGGTTGGACGACCCCGGCCCCGCGCCGCACGTCGCTGACGGTTGGCAAGGGATTCTGGCGCGCTTCGACGCTTAGCGACAATCGGCTACATGGCCGCGAAATAGATGGCCTCCGGATGATGGACCACCATCGCCGCCGTGGATTGCTCGGGGACGAGTTGGTAGGCGCTGGTCAGGCTGACGCCTAGTTCCGTCTCGACAGGCAGCAGGGCGAACACCTTCTCGTGGTCGGCCACGTCCGGCATCGCCGGATAGCCCCACGAGTAGCGTAGGCCGCGCTTGTCGGCCAGCCCCAGTTCCTGGCGGATATGGCGATGGGTATACTCGGCCATCGCCTCGGCCATCTCGACCGAAAAGCCGTGCAGATAGTAACCTTCGGTGTAGTCGCCGCCGTGCATCAGGCTATCCGAGAGGTTGTCCGCTTCGTCACCCACCGTCACCACCTGGAAAGCGACCACATCGAACTTACCGGAACCCACCGGCGCGAAGTAGTCGGCCAGGTTCAGCGTGCCCCGATTCTTCTGCCGCGGGAAGGTAAAGCGGGCCAGCTCGCCGGGG
>CAZJJF010000209.1:0-7130 GCA_964546245.1 uncultured Anaerolineales bacterium | reverse complement strand
GTCTTCAGCCGGGTGTGCCAGGACGCTTCGTCGGGGCGCCCCTTATCGATGTTCATATAGAAGGAGACGACCGGCGCCGACGGGTTGGTATAGCCTGTCAACTGCTCAATCTCGGTGCGCGTAATCATGGGATCTCCCTTCGCTCAGGTTAACCCTCACTCGCGTCCTTTTCCTGCGCCTCGTACTTCTCTAATAGTTCCTCGACGATGGGCGGCACATCACCATCACCCGCCACGAAACCCTTGACGGCCCGCACGACCCGGTCGACCGGCCCGTCCGTCTGCTGGCGGGCCAGGTCGGACGCCGCCATAGAGGGATCGACCGCGTCACTGTATTGGTCCCGCAGGTCGGCCAGGTGCAACATTGTCCACAGGTATAGATCGGCATCGGTGCGACCGGGGAAGTCAGCCATCAGCCCTGAGCCATGCACCGCCTCCACAGCGGGTAAGTACACGTTGTCGTACCAACTTGCCACGGCCTCGGTGTAGGGGATCTCGGCGTCGCGCGCCAGGCCCAGATACCAGCGATGGACGTCGATGTGCTGCAGAACCTGGGCATAGCGGCCCGGCGCAGTAAACTTGATAGTGGCGCCCGGCCGCAACAGGTTGAGGTTGGTCCTCTCAAGAAAGTCGGCCTCCTCCACGGCCAGGATGATGTCATCGACATTCATATCTGGCGTCACGGGGGCCTTGACAGGAATCTCGGTCACATTGGCTTCGATGAACGTCGATCCGTTGGCGCGAGCCACCGAGACGCGATGGTTGCCATCGCGGACGAAATAGACGTCGCCCAACTGGTAGACATCGATGGCCGGGATGTTGTCCATGCGGTTGTAGGCCTCGTCGAGGCGACGCCACCGCTCCGAAACATTCGCGGAACGCGGCAGAAACTCGCGGGTGAAGTCGCGGTAGCGACCGACGCTGCCGACAATAGCATCCAGGGGAATCATCTGGGTTCCGCGCTCAATCTCCGACGTGGAACGCAGGCGGGTACGCACTTCCTCAAAAGGAACCAACGTCGTGGTATGATGCGTGAGAAGGCTTATCATATCGTTGAACATGGCCCGCCGTCGGGCATCGTTGAAACGACGGTCGGAATCCAGCGCCTCATGAATCGAACTCATCCTACTCTCCTACTTTCCTATTCGACCGCTATCAGGCGGGCCTCGCCAGCCTGCAACTGAACGGGCACGGCGCGGTCGCCGACCCGCACAAAGGCCGTTCGGGCCTCGTCAGCAGCGACGAAGAGGCGGCGCGTTCCCGACCGCTGGAACAGGATGGCAAAGACGTCGCCGGGGATAATATCGGCCTTGTCGTAGACCTCTACCGGCCCTGGCGATGCGACGTTGGCGGTCGAATGGACAACCCCATCCAGCACAGCAACGCTGATGACGTGACCCTGATAGGGGAGACGTGACACGGCCAGCCACGGCCAGTCGGCCGGCCGGCGCGGTGTCATCGCCAGACCCGGCAGGCGTGGCTGAAGGCCAAGCAGGCCTTCCACCGCCAGCGCGAGCAGAGCCGCCCCGGCGCCTGGGTCGGGCGACACGCCCCCATCGGGGAACTCGCCGCGAGCCACAGCCGTTGTTGAGGGTGGTTTCTCGGCCTGCGCGCCTGCTTCGCGCAGCCAGGCCACAATCCGTTCCGCTGAGACGTCACCATCGGCCCACAGGCGCCATGTTTGCGCGGCGCTTCCTGCACCTCCCTTAGATGCGTCAAGGCGCTCGTCATTACCCATCGCAGGGTGCGGCGCCACCTTGACCAGCGCCATTTCATCCGCCGCGCTGCCTGGTGGCGCAGCAGTGGGATCGACAAGGTGCACGATTCCAGCGGCAGCCTGAACCGCCAGCGCGCCCAGGGCGCTCCCCGCGTGGCGTCGCACATACTCAGCCGCGGCGCAAGCGGTCGCGACCAGGGGCGCGGGGTCGGCCGTCAGGGACACCGCCTCCCCCTGGCTCGCAGCGCTGGCAAGCAGGCTACGCCATAGCGCGGCCAGGTAGGTGACGGTAGCAGCAACAGACGAGTCGCCGCGTTGGCCGGGCGTAGCGGCGTGGACTTCGGCGGCCAGACCACCGTCGGGATTGACGGCGTAGCGCCCCAGGAAATCCAGCAGACGACCGACGAAGTCAGGCGTGAGCCAGTTGGCGCCGAGGGCGTAGCGGCCAGCATCGGCCACCAGCACCCGGTCGCCGCCTGCCTCCGCCGCCACGGCATGACCCCAGCGATAGCGTTGTTGGGCGCGCAGGATACTGACCCTGGCCCAGATGAGGCCCCGGTTGACCAGAGCGTCGGGGGTGTAGACGTGGGCGACTGCCAGTTGGCGGTCCAGGGCGGCGACCGTCTCGCGGAACACCTGCTCTGTATCGATGAGCATCAGGAAGCCGTTCCACGCCAGCGATACGCCCGCCTCGGCCGCGGCTAACACGAAGGGCTGTTCCACCTCGCCCTCGATCAGGACGTGGTAGAACAGGCGGGCGCGCCCCGCCCCCAGCGCCTCCCAGTGGGTCGGCGGCCCCGTCGAGCCAAGGACGACCGCCGGCCCCGACACCGTCCCACCCATCACAGCCACCAGCAGCCCGTCCCGCACCGTCAGGCTGTCGGCGGCGGTCTCGATCTGCACCTCTACCTGAAGCACCCGCGGCCCCTCGGCCTGCACCTCGATGAGCCAGCAGACACCGCCCTCGTAGGCCGTGGCATAGGGCACGAAGAGGCGTTGGGTGAGAATCAGGCCCTCCGTCCCCCAGATCGTCTCCTGATAGGCGGGGTAGAACTGACTCACCAGAGGCGTCAGCTCCTCCAGCCTGCCAGCCCCCAACAGGCTGAAGCGGTAGGCAAGGCGGCGCACAGGCCAGCGATTGCCGCCAGGGGCGTACAGACTGGCAAGGTTAGAGAGGGCGTCGGCGTGGGCCACGATGCTGAGGTTGGCGAGGCGCGCTCCCGACGCCAGCGTGTCGACGTCGAAAGACAGAGGCTCAAGCATAGCCGCGTCGCCTTTCGCGGGGAACGAACTTACTCCTCGGACTCGATGTCCGGCTCGCCGCGTAGCTGCTTCAGCCGCTCGACCACCGCCACATTGGTCAGCAGAGCCACCAGGGGCGGGACGAGCAGGAACAGGGGGATGACACCCGGCAAATTTGGGGCCAGGAAAAGTAGCAGGCCCACCACCAGGGCAATGAGGACGACGACCGGCAGGGTATGGAAAGGGCTGCCGAAGGAGATCAGGAGACTGTTGCGCAGGGCGAGGGGAACCCTGGGTTCCTGTTGCTCCATCAGGACGGGGAAGACGAAGAGCTGGACGATGAGCCAGACAAAGAGCACGGCCAGCCACATGGCGATGGCGAAGGGAACCCAGACCGCGTCCAGCGTGCCGTAAAAGCGCAGGTTGAGGATAACGATGACCAGGACGATCCCATCCAGGACGGCCAAAATCCACGACGGCACAGCGTAGCGGCGCATGCCGTCGATGAAGTGACTCGCGCTGCCGACGCGGTCGTGGGCGAGGCGATTGGTGACGTAGTAGGCGCCGGCTGTGGCGGGCGGCAGACTCACCAGCAGGACAACCAGAGCCGCCAACCAGCCGCCAATCCCACCCGCTACCAGAGGCGGTCCTAGCGCCACCAACGTCCACAGGGCCGCGACAATGACGAGGGTGAACAACTCTTCCCACACCATTCGTAGGCCGCGACTCAGCACTCGCGTGGCGCCACCCATATTGTGACTCCGCCTCCGCTCAAAACGTTGCCGCACGCCCCAAGCCCTCCATGAGAGAGCGAGGGTGTGCGGCCCTAGTTTGGCGCAGCTGGCCTGGGAATGCAAATCGGCCAGCCGCTACTTGCGGGTGACTCAACGCGACGGCGGCGACAGCCTCCCCCTTACTTGAGGGAGACAATGCGGCCGGGTTGCGAGGGGGGCGCACCGTGCCCTGTAATCCACTTACCAATGGTATCCGCCGCTGGCTCGAAGGTCAAGAAGCCTCGGCCCGTCTCAAAGAGGCTGTGATAGGGGTCCGCCAGATATAGGCCATCGGTGAGAGCAACAAAGTAGCTGGCATTCTCCCAGATCGGCTCCTGGGTATCGGAGCGGGTAAGGTGGACGACGCGCTTGCCGATAGGGGCCGTAGGATTGTACACCACATTCAGGCCAGCGAGGCTCAGGGTGAGATCCGTGCGCGCATCCTGGGCGAGGCTGGTCTCAAGAATCTGCTTGATGACATCGCCCCGCAGATGGAGCGTGACCCCTCGCTGCGCCATGGGCAGAACTGTCGCCACGTTGGTGGCTGTCAACTGTTCGGGCGTCAGGCCACCGTGCAGTGCGCCATTGTGGATGAGGCCGATATCAGCGTTGTAGTGCTGGCGCAGGGTATCGGCCAGCGCGTTGCCCAACAGATTCTCGGTTTGGGCTGAGGCTCGCGTCGGCGCGCTCGCGCCACCTGGTGACACGACGGGCGACTCGCCAATAGAAGCCAGGGCATCCTGCAGCACCTGCTCGCCCTCAAGGTCGTAGCGGATGATGACATCTCGCCAGCGCGAGCCGCCGATGCCCATCTCGGCTGGCAGGAAGATGTCCAGCAGGTTGTTGTGCACTCCCCAACCCCGATCATAGCAGGCGAAGAAGCCGACCTCCGGCACTTCAAATACGATGCCGAAATCGAACTCGCGCCCGCAGGCGGCCAGGCCCCACTGGACGATCTTGCCAGAGGCGGTGCGGCCATCGCACGCCTTCACCGCCGCGATAGATGGGTCGCAGGCGCGGTAACTGGTCACGTGCATGCGGCGTGTCTCGTTGTCGGGGCGATTGGCTGAGGCGACGCCCGTCAGCGCCAGCGCCAGCACGGCGGCGAGTATGAGAAACGGCAGTTTGGATCGTATCATAGGTCCCCCCTCAGGTTCAGAGTGGGCGGCTCCCCGGCCAGGCTGATCTGCCGCAACGCGCGCCACGCGGGGCGCAGGCGCATCGAGCGAGCAGGATTCGCCATCGCCGGGCCACAAAAATAGCCGTCGCGAGCGGGCCAGCGCCCGTCACGTCGGCTACAGACAGAACCCACTATACATTCGTTTCGGAGCGACGGTCGAGCGTCGACAGGGCAAAGGCTCGTCGTTCCTGGTCATGAGCGGCGGTGTCCACGTAAGAGGATGGTCTCTCGTCGGGTCGCCGCAGAGTATACGCCGACATAGAACTAAGGTCAAATGCAGGGGTCACGCCGCGTCCGGGTCGAGCGGGTAGCAAGCAAAACCTACGCCGGCCGCAGGGCCGGCGTAGGTATAGAGTCTGCTAGCCGCCGCGACTCACTCGCGGCTCGACTGCGCCTGCTTCCACATCTTGCGCTGGAGCTTGCGCGCCGACTTCTGACGCTCGCGGCGACGCTGCTCGCTCTTGGAGACAAACCACTGGCGGCGGCGGTACGCGCTGAGGACGCCGCTCTTGGTCACCTCCTTACGGAAGCGCTTGAGCAGGCTCTCGAAACTCTCACCTTGCCGAAGATCCACCGTCACTGCCTATCACCCCCTTCCACAACCGCGAAAGTATAGCCGAAATAAGGCGGATGGTCAACTTCGGGAGGAAATGAGGGAGCGTACGCGATTTGTAACAAGGCTAAGCCGCCTGACGGTGATAGTGGCGGGCAGGGGGAGGGCGCTGTCGCCAGAAGGCATCCCAGCGCTGACTGAGCACCAGGGCCCGCAAGTGGGCAATGGCTTTGGCCCCCCGCGCCGACCAGATCATGCCGGCTTGCTTGAGACGGGCGGCAATGATGCGCTTGCAGGCGCTCTCGACGGATCCGCTGCCGATCTGATAGCCTTGGGCGCGAAAGTAGGCGTAGCGCATCCGCTGGCGGTGGGTGTCGAAGTAGGCACGTTGCTCGGCCACAACCGCTTGCGCCGAGGGCCGAAACGCCGCCGCCGCGTCAAAAGCGGCCAGCATCGTATCGAGGTGGCCGTCCCACAGTTGGTCGAGCCGCGCTTTGACCCACGCCTTGGTGGCGTCGCTGCCTTCGCCGTACAGGGCGTTGCCCACAGCCCAGACATGCTGGCTGGCGTGATACCAGTCGACAATCTCCACCCGTCGGTAAGCGCCGAACTGGCTAGTGGCAATGTTCCAGATCCAGGCCGCGCCGTCGCCGAGGATGACGACGTCCTGGGCCTTGTCGACCCCGCGCTTGGCGGCCTCGACCCACACCGCTTTGCCGAACTCGCGCGCTTCGGTTTGGGTCGCCACATACGTCGGCTGCTTGAGGCGCAGGGCACCCTCGGGCTGCTTGGGGGAGGGCGTCGCTCGCTCGACGGTGTAACACACCGCCACTTTCATCTCATGCCAGCCGTCGCGTTCATGGACGTTGATGCCGTCCAGGCTCACATACAAGCGTTTGGGCGCCGACTGGGGTGGGTCGGGAGGCTGTCCCGCCCAGGCCGCCGCCTGTTCAGCTTGCTGCAGGGCTTCGATCTCCTGGCCGACCCTCTCAGCCACCTGTTGGGCTGTCGCCACGGCCACCGCCACGCCACTGAGCCGTTCGACCAAGCCGACCGCTTCGCCAAACGGTAGATGGGCACTCGCCAGACACAGCGCCTCTTCGACGCCGGGACTGAGACTGCTGGCGCCTAAGCCGAGCTGGGCATCCAACGGCGAGGCGTGACTATGACAACGCCCATGATAGTAGTAGGGGCGCTGGATCGTCACCTCACCTAGCAGCGTCAGCACCTGTTTGGGCCGCTGCGCGATCACCTGCATCGGCTGGCCGCAAGGGCAGAGGGGGGGAAAGCGAGGCCTCCTTCGCCTCGTCTACCTCATCAGCCAGCAGTTCTTGCAGTAACTGGGGTCCCAGCCGTCGCAAGGCCCCTAACACCCCTTGCTCCAGTTCGCCGAGGGTCGCTGGCTGCTCGCCCTGCGCCGACCAGTCAGCGAGCCGAGCGGCTTCTTGCTGCATCATGGCTTGCAGCCGGTGTCCCAGCGCATCACGAGCGGCTTGGCGGTCGGGACGAGGTGTCTTTGGCATGGCTCCCTCCTGTGGCTTGCGTGAGCCTCAGCTTACCACACCTTCGCCCTCTTACAAATCTCGTACGCACCCCGGGCCTGGTGCGCTCTTGTGAAAAAGTCCCCACCTGCTACGAGGGATTATCGGGGTGGTTCCGGCGTATA
>CAZJJF010000208.1:0-7157 GCA_964546245.1 uncultured Anaerolineales bacterium | reverse complement strand
CACGGCATCGGTGTCGAGAAGCGCGAGGACATGTGCGAGCAGTTTAGCGGCGAGGACCTGCGCGCCATGGCTCAGGTCAAGGCCGCCTTCAACCCGCTGAACCTGTGCAATCCTGGCAAGGTCTTCCCGACCTCCAAAGCCTGCTACGAAGTAGGCAAGAAGCGCCGCCGCCTGCCGCGCATCGTCGAAGAAGAACATACCCTCTGAGGACGCCATGACCGACATCGCCGCCGCCCTGGATCGCCTGGCCGACAGTGTTGGCGTTGACAGCATCGTCACCGACGCTGAGGCGCTCACCCCCCTCGCCGTCGATGGCGTGACGCCCACCCTCCTGGTACGCCCCGCCGACGAGGATGGTGTGGCGGCGACGCTGACCTGGGCCAACGCGGCCGGGCTGGCCGTCATTCCGCGCGGCGCAGGCACGGCCATGAGCCTGGGCAGGCCGCCCCGCCGCGCCGACGTCATCCTGAGCCTGGAGAGGCTGAACGCCCTTCTCGAATACGAGCCGGCCGACCTGACAGTCACGGCCCAGGCGGGCGTCACCCTGGGCCAGTTGCAGGCTGTCCTGGCCGAGCGCGGCCAGTGGCTGCCCCTCGACCCGCCGCGCGGCGCGGCGCGCAGCCTGGGCGGCATTATCGCCACCGCCGCCGCCGGACCGCATCGCTTTGCTTTCGGCACGCCCCGCGACCGGGTCATCGGCCTGCGCATCGCTGAGGCCGACGGCATACTCTTCCTGGGTGGAGCGAAGGTCGTCAAGAACGTCGCAGGCTACGACCTGCCTAAACTGGCCGTCGGCTCGCTGGGCACGCTCGGCGTATTCACCGAGGCGACTTTCAAGCTGCTGCCCCTACCCCGCCAGTGGGGGACGGCCGTCATCGCCTGCCCCGACATCCCCACCGCGAGCCACATCGTGGCCCAGGTCCTCACCTCGCCCCTGACCCCGTCGGCTATCTGCATCCTGGACGCGGGTGGCGTCATGCAGTTGCTGATGCACGCGCCCGGTATCGCCCCGCCCCAGACCACCGCGCTGCTGCTGGTACGCTTCGGCGGCATACCCCACGCCGTTCAGCGTCAGTTACGCGACCTGCGCGGCCTCGTCGACACGGCAGGGGCGAGTCAGGACGAGGTCGCCGACGACGCGACGCTGTGGCAGGCGGTGGCTGATCTGCCGGCCGCGGCAACGGCGGCGCCCGCCGCGCGAGTCAAGATCGCGGTGTTGCCGACTCGGGTGGCCGAAGCGATGGCTATCGCGCAGGCCGTGGGGCAGCAGCACATCAAGGCCGTGGCGCAGATCGCCTACGCAGGTAATGGCCTGGTGTACACGACACTGCGCGGCTACGGCCCCGATGATGAGCGCAATCAGCGGCTGGCGCAGGCAATTGCCGCGCTGCGGGCGGCTGTTGCAACGCTAGGGGGCACGGCGGTCGTCGAGCACGCGCCGCTGCCCGTCAAGCAGGCCGTGGATGTGTGGGGACCGACCCGACCCGACTTCCGCCTGATGCGCGCTCTCAAAGATGAGTTCGATCCCAAGGGGACGTTGAACCCCGGCCGATTCGTGGGCGGGATATAGTGGACCCCCCCGCCTTCATCTCCGAACCCATCCGCGTCGAGTACGACAAGGAGAAGATGGGGCCGGTGAGCTTCGTGTGGCGCGGGGCGCGCTACGAGGTGGCCGAGGTGGTCGAGGCCTGGCAGGATTGGTCCGTGCCCGACTACGCCCACGCCCATGGGTGGATTCACCGCCGCCACCGCAACTACTACGTCGTCCGCACCACCGACGACCACGTCTTCGAGCTGTATCTCGACCGCCCGCCGGGGCGGCGCGACTGGGTGTTGTTGAAACAACGGACGTGAGGTGAGGAGCGCGCATGCAGAGTCCCATCGAACTGGTTGACGCGACCGAGCGGCCGAGCCTGTTGCCGAAGGATGTGCGGACTGGCGCGGGCTACCCCATGCCGGAGCCGCCCGTCTACGACGAGATTCTGCGCTGCACCCACTGCGGCATGTGTCTCAACCAGTGCCCCACCTACCGCGTGCTGCGCATCGAGGCCGACTCACCGCGCGGTCGCCTGTACCAGATGCGGGCCGTCCACGAGGGCCGCGCCGAGGTGACGGTCGACTTTGCCGAGCACATGTTCGTCTGCCTCGCCTGCCGGGCCTGCGAGACGGCCTGCCCGGCCACGGTGCGCTTCGGTAGCCTGGTCGAGCAGGCCCGCGCCCAGGTTGAGGCTGTCAACGCGGCTAACCGCCCACCGTGGCAGCGCGCCCTGCGTGCCGCCGTCTTCCAGCAACTCCTGCCCTACCCCTCCCGCCTGCGCGCCGTGGCCGAGATGAGCCGCCTGTACGAGTCTAGTGGCGTGCGCTCTCTCGTGCGCCGCGCGGGGCTGCTCCAGCGGCTGCCCGGCGGCCTGGGCGAGCGCGAGGAGTTGATGCCGCCCCTGCCCGGCCAGTTCTTCACAGCCAGGGGCCAGCGTTACGGCGCACTCGGCAAGTATCGCGGGCGGGTTGCCCTGTTCAATGGCTGCATCATGCCCCTGGCCTACGGGCCAACTCAGGAGGCGACGGTGCGCGTCCTTCAGCGTAACGGCCTGGAGGTCGTCGTGCCCGACGCGCAGATTTGCTGCGGCGCGCTGGCGATTCACGCCGGCGAGCGCGAGCAGGGCAAGGTCCAGGCGCGCCGCAACATTGCCGCTTTCGAGGCGCTGGACGTGGACGCCATCATCATCAACGCGGCTGGCTGCGGCTCCGCCCTCAAGGAGTACGGCGAGTTGTTGCAGCACGACTCTGAATGGGCCGAGCGCGCACACCACTTCAGCGCCAGGGTCAAGGACATCACCGAGTACCTGAGCGACATCGGGCTGCGGCCGCCCACCGGCCGCATTGCCAGGCGCGTCACCTACCAGGATCCGTGCCACCTCGCCCACGGCCAGGGCGTGCGCGCTCAACCCCGCGAGCTGCTCACAGCGATTCCCGGCCTGCAACTGGTGGAGATGCGCGACGCGGATCGCTGTTGCGGCTCGGCGGGCATCTACAACATCACCAACCCTGATATGTCGCAGCAGGTTCTCGCCGAGAAGATGGTCAATGTCAAGGCGGCGCGCCCCGACATCATCGTGACGGCCAACCCTGGCTGCATCCTCCAATTGCAGGCCGGCTGCCGCCGCGACGGCGTGGCCGCCGAGGTCATGCACGTCATCGACCTGCTCGACGCAGCCTATCGCCTGGGCGACACGGCGTCGTGAGGGGATGACGGCAACCGTGCTGGGATTGATGCCATCAGAGGCCCCTCCTGTCGTCGGGGTGACAGTCGCTAATTGTGCCGCGTGTGACGGAACACGCCAGAAATTGGCGCCTTAGCGTTGAGACGAGAGGGTGATGCCTGCCCCACACGCAGCCCGGTCGATCCGAGAGACGCTGGCCGACCTGGAACCGGACGAGGCGCTGGCCGAGCATATCGGCGCCATCCGCGTCGGGCGCGCGCTAGACCTGGGCGCGGGGGACGGCGACCACGCCCTATGGCTGGCGGCGCGCGGCTTCGAGGTCGAGGTAGTCGATACCGACGCCGATGCCCTGCGCCGCGCCGAGAAGCGCGCCTTCCGCCTGCGGCTGCGCCTGCAAGCCTTCCTCGCCGACATGGCCGACTTCCCCATCCTGCCCGCCACCTACGACCTGATTGTGGCGGCCGCCAGCCTGCACTTCTTACCACCTGACCGCGCCGCCGCCCTCGTGCCTCGCATCGTCGCAGGCCTCGCCCCCGGCGGCTGCCTCTACGCCACCACCCTCACCACCGACGACCCTGGCTATGCCGCGCTGCGGGCGGCTGGCGTCACGGAGATCGCCCCCCGAACCTTCGACGTGTCGGAGGGGGGAGTAGGGGAGCCGCTACGCTACTTCGCGCCAGGCGAACTACGCGAGTTGTTCTCCGAACTGGCGGTGATTCACTATGCCGAGGAGCGCTACCTGCGACCGGGCGACGGGCCAGGCTACAATGCGGCGGCGGTCCTCCTGGCAAGAACAAGGCCCTGAGGGCGCAACGCCCCCAGGGCCTTGTTAGTGGCGTGACAAGGACTAAGGTCGGAACAACATCCAGCCACGTGTCAGTACATCGACCAGGATGCCCGCGATGAGCATGAGCGCCCACAACCAGCCGATGACGACAAAAAGCCGCGTGATGTTGTCGGAGAAACGCACGCCCATGAAGATCATGACGATCAACCCGGCCTTGGTGAGGGCAATGCCCAACGCAACGATATCGTTGAGCGGGCCGAGGTTCATGAAGGAGGAGGTGATAGTCGCCAGAGTCAGGACGATCAGCGTGACCAGGGTGAGCGCCAGCGTGCGAACAGGCGTAATTGGTTCGTGGGCGTCGTGCGCGTGTCTCATAGTGACCCCCTAGCCGTGTCGCGAGATGAGATAGAGCATCGGGAACAGGAACACCCAGATCAGGTCAACGAAGTGCCAGTACAGGCCCCCCATCTCCACCGGCGTGAAGTATTCCGCGCCGTAGCGGCGCTGCCACGCCTTGTACAGCAGATAACCCATGATGGCCATGCCAATGATCATGTGCAGCGCGTGGGTGCCGGTCATAGTGAAGTACAGGACGAGGAACAACTCGACCTGCTTGGCAATGCCCGGCGTATCACCCGCGTACTCAAACATGACGCCTGGGACCTGCCCATGCACATAGTGATCGTAGTACTCCGCGCCCTTGATGCCCAGGAAGACCGCGCCCAGGACGATGGTCCCGACCAGGCACCACATCAAGAGGCGGCGGTTGCCCACCTGCGTGCTGCGCACCCCCAACGCCACCAGGAAACTACTGACCAGCAGTACTATGGTGTTGATGCTGCCCAGCACCAGATTGTTGTGGTGGCTGCCCTCGATGAAAGCCTGTGGGTAGATGGCGCGATACATGAAATACGCAGCGAACATGCCACCGAACAGCAGCACTTCCGTCACCAGGAACGCCCACATGCCCAGCGTATTCGCGCCGTGCTGCTGCTCCATCGTATCGTAGTGGTGCCCCAGGTAGGGCGGGTGCTCGTGTTCAATCGGAACGGTCTGTTGAGCCAAGGCTCACCTCCCCATAGCGTGGCGCGGGGCGCAGCTTAGTCGCCGGCCGGTTGAGTCACCGCCGGAGCCACCAGCGGTGGGCCGGCCTTCGGCTTGTCATCCTCGAACAGGTTGGGCGCGATCGGCCCCCCAAAGTAGTAGGGGCCATGCTCGACGATGGGAGTCTTGTCGAAGTTAAAGGTCGTTGGCGGCGACGCAATTTCCCATTCCAGGCCCGAAGCCCCCCACGGATTCATGCTGGCCTTCGCGCCCTTGAAGAGCGACCAGAACAGGTAGAACATGGGCAGCGCATAACCGAGGGCCAGAATAGTTGTGCCCGCTGACGACAGAACGTTCCATATCTGGAACTCTGGCGGGTAGGTTGCGTAGCGGCGGGGCATACCCAGGTAGCCCACCACGAATTGCGGCATGAACGTGGCGGTGAAGCCGATGAGAATCAGCAGCGCGGCGGCAATCGCCAACGGCTCGTTGTACATACGCCCTGTTATCTTCGGCCACCAGAAGTGAATACCGCCGTAGAGGGCCATAACCGTTGCGCCGACCATGACGTAGTGGAAATGGGCGACGATGAAGTAGGTGTCGGTGACGTGAACATCCACCGCCAGCGACGCCAGGAACAGGCCGGTCAGGCCGCCGACCAGGAAGAGGGCCAGGAAGCCCAACGCGTAGATCATCGGCGACTTGAGGGAGATCGACGCCTTATACATGGTGCCGGTCCAGTTGAAGACCTTGATCCCCGACGGGACCGCCACCAGGAAGGTCAGGAACGAGAACACCAGCGCCGACGCCGTCGACATGCCCGATACGAACATGTGGTGCGCCCAGACCATGAAGCCCAGGGCCGCGATGGCGACACTGGCCATGGCGACGAACTTGTAGCCGAAGATGGGCTTGCGCGAGAAGTTGGCGATAAGCTCGCTCATGACGGCGAAGCCCGGCAAGATCATGATGTATACCGCCGGGTGCGAGTAGAACCAGAACAGATGCTGATACAGGAGTGGGTCGCCGCCCAGGGCGGGGTCGAAGAAACCCACCTGGAAGATGCGCTCGATGGCTACCAGCGCCAGCGCGATGGACAGCACCGGCGTCGCCAGAATCACCACCAGAGCATAGGAGTAGATCGACCACACAAACAGCGGCAGGCGAAACCACGTCATGCCCGGCGCGCGCATGCGGTGCACCGTGACGATGAAGTTCAACGCGGTCATGATAGACGAGAAGCCCGCGATGAAGCCCGCTATCAGTACAGGCAGCACTTTGGTCGTCGCGTAGGTCGTGCTGTAGGGCGTGTAGAACGTCCAGCCCGTGTCAACGCCGCCCATGAGCAGGGCGTAGACGCCGAAGGCGCCGCCCACCACGAAAACATACCAGCTCGCCAGGTTGAGCCTGGGAAAGGCCAGGTCCTTCGCCCCGACCATGATGGGGATCAGGAAGTTCCCCAGGATGGCCGGGATGGCCGGCAGGAGGAAGAAGAAGATCATGACCACGCCGTGGGCAGTGAAGATCTTGTTGTAGTCATCCGGCGAGACGATGTTGGCTTCGGGCGTCAACAACTCCAGGCGGACCAGGCCCGCTGCCGCCCCACCCACGGCAAAGAAAACCATAATCACCACAAGGTACAGTATCGCGATGCGCTTGTGGTCGGTCGTCAACAGCCAGGACAGCGCGCCATAGTTGGTGTTGAGGTAGTTCCGGCGAGTTGGTAGCGTTACAGTAGCCATGTCTATCTCCCGCTAGTGGCCGGGGCCGACTGGCCCTCCAGCGACTTGATGTAGGCGATCAGCTGGAGAATCTGCGCGTCAGTCACTCGGCCCTGGTAGGTCGGCATCGCCGGACCGTAGCCCTGGACGACCTTAGCGTTCGGGTTGATGATGGACTCGCGGAGATACGAGTCGTCAACCGTCACCGCCTGGCCGCTGGTCAGGTCCACAGGCTTATTGTAGACGCCCACGAGCGAGGGGCCTGGGCCTTTGCCCTCCGGTAGGTGGCAGGCATTGCAGCCCAACTGGGTGAACAGCGCCTCGCCCGCCGCGGCCGGCGATCGCGTCTGGCCGCCGCCCGCGCCACCTGCGCCGCCCGCCGCC
>CAZJJF010000207.1:0-7161 GCA_964546245.1 uncultured Anaerolineales bacterium | reverse complement strand
AGAGGGGCGCAGCCCGCTGCCTGGACGACGACCAAGCGCGGCATGGGCGCGTCGGTCCAGCCGATGGCGCGCAGTTCGTTGATGGCCTTCCAGATGCCGATGATGCCTACGCCGCCGCCGGCCGGGTAGACCACCACATCGGGCAGCGTCGTCCAGCCCCACGCCTCGGCCAGCTCCAGCCCCATGGTCTTTTTGCCCTCGATGCGGTACGGCTCCTTGAGAGTCGCCACGTCGAACCAGCCGTGCGCCTGCGCCTGGGCCGCGATGAGCTTGCCCGCGTCGGAGATGAGGCCGTCGACCAGGGTCAGGTGGCCGCCGTAGCGCCGCACCTCCTGCTTGTTGATGTCCGGCGCATCCTGGGGCATGGCGATGTGGACCGCGATGCCCGCCCGCGCACCGTAGGCCGCCCACGCGCCGCCTGCGTTGCCGGCCGTGGGCATGGCCACGGTCGTGATACCGAGTTCGCGCGCTTTGCTGACACCGGCCGCCGCCCCGCGCGCCTTGAAGGACCCGGTTGGGTTCAGTCCCTCGTCCTTGATCCACAGGCTGTCGATGCCGACGGCCCTGCCGGCCTGCGGCGCGCGCAGCGTCGGCGTGCCGCCCTCGCCGAGGGTGACAATGTTGGACGGGTCCTTGACGGGCAAGAACGGCGCGTAGCGCCACATGCCCATCGACGCGGGCCACAGGTCGGCCGGCGTCAGGCGGCGCAGCGCCGCCAGGTCGTATTCGACCAGCAGCGGTGTGCCGCACGCGCAGAGGTTATGCGCCTCGTCGGCGCGGTAGGTTTGCCCGCAGCGTGGGCAGCGGAGTTGGGTAACGAAGGTCAAGGGCGTTTCATCCTTGAGCTACAAGCCGACGGCCGCGCTCGGCGGTGCAATCAATACCTTATCTACCCGCTGGCCGTCCATATCGACGACCTCGAAGCGGTAGCCATGCCAGGTGAAATAGTCGCCGGAGCGCGGAATCCGTCCCAACTGACTCAGGACGAAGCCCGCCACCGTAACAAAGTCGCCCCGCTCCTCGCCCGGCAGCGTGCCGAAGGGAATCGCCTCGCGCACCTCATCCACCGGCAGCATGCCATCCACCAGCCACGAGCCATCCTCGCGGCGCACCAACGCCGCCTCGGTGTCGCCCGGCTGGGGCATGTCGCCCACAATGGCTTCCAGGACATCGGTCATGGTTACCAATCCCTGGACGCCGCCATACTCATCGATGACCAGCGCGAGGTGCTGTCGCGACTGCTTGAAGGCCTCCAGCAGCGCCAGCACCCCCATCGTTTCGGGCACAAACAGCGGCGGGGCCGCCAGAGCGCGCACGTCAACGGCCTCACCTGCCACCATCTTGCCCCATAAGTCCTTCACGGACACGATGCCCAGGACGTTGTCCGGTGTATCGGCGCACAGGGGGTAATGGGAGTAGTGGGTCTGGGAGATGGCCCGCGTGATATCCGGTAGTGGCGCAGCCGCGTCGAGCCACGTAATGCGCGTCCGGGGCGTCATCAGGTCTTGCACATCCTGGTCGCCCAGCCGGAATACTCCCCGCACCATGTTCTGCTCCGCGGCGTCGAAGATACCCGCCTCCGCGCCTTGCGCGATCATGATGCGAATCTCCTCCTCGGTCACGGGCGGCCCCTCCGTGGGCCGTACCCGCAGCACGCGCAGGACGACATCTGTTGACGCGGTCAGGAACGAGACGAAGGGCGATGCCAACCGCGATACGACCTGCATGGGCCGCGCGATGGCCGAGGCGATGGCCTCCGGGGCTTGAAGGGCGGCGGCCTTGGGGACCAGCTCGCCGATGACGAGGGAGAAATAGGTGATGCCAAGCACGACAACGCTGCCCGCCAGAGCTGTCGCATACGGCGCCAGGGCGGGGATATCGGCAAACAGCGGGGCTAGCTGCTGGGTCAGCGTCGCGCCGCCGAAGGCGCCGGCCAGGATGCCAATCAGGGTGATGCCGATCTGCACGGTGGACAGAAAGCGCTGCGGCGATCGATTCAGCGCTAATGCCGCCGCCGCGCCCTCATCGCCACCGTCGGCGCGCTGCTGCAAGCGAGCGCGCCGTGACGACACCACCGCCATCTCCGACAAGGCGAAGGCTGCATTGAGCAGGATCAGGCCAATCAGGATGACGATTTCCAGGGCAATGTCTGACATCGTTCCCCGGCTAACGCGCCTCGTCCGCGCGCGTGACGCGCTGGGGTGGGCTGTCGCGCGTCACGCGAAAGTGGTCCAGGTCATCGACCACCATCGCTGGCGGGAAGATGGCGCGCGCCTCCGCCTCCAACTCGCGGCCATTATACCGCCGCGAAATATGGTTGAGGTACAGGTAGCGAACG
The DNA here is from genome assembly GCA_964546245.1 of uncultured Anaerolineales bacterium. Classification (GTDB taxonomy): domain Bacteria; phylum Chloroflexota; class Anaerolineae; order Epilineales; family JAHCIE01; genus JAHCIE01. The sequence continues at coordinate 4,823 of CAZJJF010000207.1, read as the reverse complement.
CGAGCGGCCCTGGCGATCTCGGCCGACTGGGCGGCGGTGATATGGCCGAAATCGCGCGCCAGATCCGCGTCGGCGCTGGCATACGTCGCCTCGATGACCAGCGCATCGGCCCCACGCGCCGCCTCCACCAGGCCGTCGGTGCGGCTCACGTCGCCGATGTAGACGACCTTCGCGCCGGGAATCGATGGCCCCAGAACCTGCTCAGGCTGAACCGTGACGCCAGAGGCGAGGGTGACCGGGCGCCCCGCCACCAACTCGCGGCGCTCGGGGCCGGCTGGCACGCCCAGGGCCTCGGCCGCCTCGACCAGAAAGGGGCGTCGGTCTGGCTCCTCAAAACTGAAGCCGAAGGACGAGCCGCCTCGATGGTTGACCGGGAAGGCCGAGACGGTCACACCCTTGCCACGTAGGATGACTCCCGGCTCTAGCTCGATCAGGTTGATCTTGACCCGCACCTCGCCGCCGCGCAGGACCACCTTCAGCAGGTCGCGTACCCGTTCCAGGGTCGCCTTGCCGCCATAGATGTCGAAGGTGTCCATCGCCTCCCAGCGGGCGAAGGTGGAGATGAGGCCGCCCAGGCCCAGGATATGGTCCAGGTGGCCGTGGGTGAGCAGCACCGTGTTGAGCCGCTTGAAGCCGACGCCGCTCTTGAGCAACTGACGTTGCGTGCCCTCGCCCACATCCACGATAAAGCGGCGGTCCTCGTGGAAGACGAGGGTGGAGGGGAGATTGCGCCACACTGAAGGCGCCGACGCGGCTGTGCCGAGAAACACGAGTTCAAACATGGCGTGAATTATAGCACACTCGCCCCAGTGCGATTGATTGGACCCCGCGCCTGTTTGTCGCTAGAATCAGAGAGTTGGGTTGAGCCGGAAAGGAGCGCGTCATGCGCGAAAGCCCCGCCGATCGGTTACGCGGCCCCACCAAGACCTACAAAAAGTGTTCCTTCTGTGAGAAGACGTCAGACCGCGTGGCTCGCCTCTTTCCCGGCGTCCACGACGCCTATGTCTGCGACGAGTGCGTTACCTACTACTACCATCTTCTGGCCGACCTGGAGTCGGGGGCGGTAGATCCCAAATCGGGCACGCGCCTGCCTGTCGAGGACAAGCCGTGACGGCCGCGCCCCACCACCGCCCACGGGTAGGCGTCTTGTTCGGCGGCCGCTCCGCCGAGCATGACGTGTCCCTCGCCTCAGCGCGCGCCGTGATGGACAACCTGGAAGGGGAGTTCGACGTCGTGCCCATCGGTATCACCCGCGATGGCCGCTGGCTGGCGGGTGGCGACCCCTGGCTGGCGCTGTCGGAGGGGGATGAAGGCGTCGAGCCTGTCACCCTCACGCCCGACCCCTCAGAGGGCCGCGCCCTGCTCCGCCTGCATCCCCACGAAGGAGAGTCGCCCCGCATTACCGACATCGACGTCATCTTCCCCGTCCTCCACGGCACGTATGGCGAGGATGGCACGGTCCAGGGATTGCTGGAACTGGCCGACGTGCCCTACGTGGGCTGCGGCGTTCTCGCCTCGGCCGTGGGCATGGACAAGGCCGTGATGAAGGCCCTTTTCCGCGCCGCCGGCCTGCCCGTCCTGCCCTACGTGACGTTCCTGCGCCGCGAGTGGGATAGCAAGCCGGAGCGCGTCGTTGCCCTGATCGAGGGCGCGCTCCACTACCCGGTCTTCGTCAAACCCGCCAATCTCGGCTCGTCGGTGGGCATCACCAAGGTCAAGACCGCCGCGAATCTGCCCGCCGCCCTGGACGTGGCGGCGAGCTACGACCGCAAGATCGTCGTCGAGCAGGGCATCGACGCCCGCGAGATAGAGATTAGCGTACTGGGCAACGACGACGTGACCGTGTCCATTCCCGGCGAGGTCGTCCCCAGCAACGAGTGGTACGACTACGCCGCCAAGTACCTGGACGGTGAGTCCGACATCATCATCCCCGCCCCCATTGCGGCCGGGCAGATTGGCGAGGTCCAGCGGCTCGCCGTCGAAGCGTATCGGGCCGTTGACGCCAGCGGCCTCAGCCGCGTCGACTTCCTGATGGACCGCAACACCGGCCAGCTATGGCTCAACGAGGTCAACACCCTGCCCGGCTTTACACCCATCAGCATGTACGCCAAGATGTGGGCGGCCAGTGGCGTCAGCTATCGCGAGCTGTGCCGCCGCCTGGTGCAGCTCGCCGTGGAGCGCCATGCCGAGCAGCGGCGCAATCGCACGACCCGCGACTGAGCCACACCCCACGCTAAGCGAGGCCCTGAAGGTCGCCGAGACCTTTGGGGCCTCTTCGCGCCTGAGAGTTTTTTCACACCCCCGCTGCCAATTTCGCCCTAGTCAGCGTCACCCAGTTGTGGTATCCTGAATGTGGAACCATTGTTGCCCTCTCGCCGTCTTTTGGGCTATACTCTAGATACCGGTGGCACATCTGTTCCCACCGGGCTGGAAGTCGAGGGAGCGATGTACAAGAACATTCTGGTCTACCTGGACGATCCCAACCACGCGGGATCGACCATCGAGCAGGTGGAGGAGCTGGCGAGTACCTTCGACAGCCACGTCATCCTGGCCCAGGTAGTCGTCCCCGAGCCGATGGGCGGGAACCCCTGGGCGGGGACCTTCATGGACGAAGCGCCCGCCATGGATGCCGAGGCGATGCTGGCGCGATGGCGGGCCAGGCTGCTCGAGCAGGGGGTAGGGACACATGTTTCCGTTCTGCCGGGCTACGATTCCGTTGCCGAGACCATCGTGGCCCACGCCCGCGCTCACCATATCGACCTCATTGTCATGCCCCCCCACCTCAACATCGACCTGTTGGGCTGGTCAGCGGAGGGTGTGACTGAGCAGGTTGTCCGCTCCGCCCCGTGCGACGTTCTTGTGGCGCGTGACGGCGACGAACGCGACCCCTGGTAATCGACTCCCTCAGGCCTGCCGCCTGAGGCAACGATACGCCAACAGCGGAGGACCAGGACACTTGCCCTGGTCCTCCGCTGTGTACCCCTCGCGCCCTTACGGCAGGGGCTGCGCCTCTGCGACCCGCATCAACGGCGGGCACTGGGGCGGCCCCTCCTCGATCATGCCGCGCACCTGAACGTGTTGGCCGGCGTACACCTCCAGGTTTACCCGATCCGATACCAGGTAGTAGGCGATGCTCATGTCCACGCCGCAGGCCGGCCCCGGCCCCCGTGACAGGCTGAAGCTGGCCGATGCCCAGCACGTCTGCCCACTGCCAGGCGGCAGGGCGCATACATAACCTGTGACCGGGGTGGGCGTGATGGGCGGTGGCAGGTCGGGCGTGGCGGTGGCCCGCGCGCTGTCGGCGCGCCGTGCCACGAGGGGCAGGTACAGCGGGTAGGCGGTAGGCGTCGTGTCGAGGGCAGCGGCCGAGTCGGATGCCGCCGGGGGCGCAGGCGGCCACAGGCTCGTCATGGCGAGGAGCGCGGCCACCAGGAGCGCGACCAGGGCCGCGCCGCGCGCCTCAGTCTTCACGGCCCTCGGCCCACGCGTCGCTGGTCGCCCCGCTTCGCGCTATCACGTCGTCGTCGAGGCGGGTCATCTCGTCCGCGTCGTCCTCCACCAGCACGATGCGGCTGCGCCCGTTGTCGGCCGCCATGACCACCCCGCGCTCCTCTAGCTCGTCGAGCAGGCGCGCGGCGCGAGGGTAGCCGATGCGCAGCCGACGCTGGAGGAAGGACACCGAAGCCGTGCGGTGCTGGCGGACCAGGGCCGTCGCCTCAGCAATGAGCTTCTCGTCGGCCGAGTCGTCCTCGCCGATGAAATCCTCCCAGGGCGCGGCTTCGACACGGGGCGACGTCGGCCCGCCGACCCGCCGCCAGTACTTCACCAACTTGTCCAACTCGCGATCGGTCACAAACGCACCTTGCAGGCGCTCGGGGGCTGGGGCGTCGGGGGCCATGAATAGCATGTCGCCCCGCCCCAGTAACTTCTCCGCGCCGACACTATCGAGAATTACCCGCGAGTCGATGGAACTCGCGACGGCGAAGGCGATGCGGGCCGGGAAGTTGGCCTTGATGAGACCTGTCACCACATCGGTCGATGGGCGCTGCGTCGCCAGGATGAGGTGGATGCCAGTGGCGCGGGCCAGCTGCGCCAGGCGACAGATCAGCCGCTCGGCCTCCTCGGCCGAGACCATCATCAGGTCCGCCAGTTCGTCGACGATGATGACGAGATAGGGCAGCGTCTGACCGGTGGTGGTGGTGACCTTCTTGTTATAGCCGTCGATGTTGCGCACACCCAGGGCGGCGAATACCTGGTAACGGCGCTCCATCTCCTTGATCGCCCAGCGCAGCGCGCCCACGACCTCGTCCATCTCCACCACCACCGGCGCCAGCAGGTGCGGCACGCCGTTGAAGCCCACCAACTCGACGCGCTTGGGATCGACCAGCATCAGCTTGAGCGTCTCTGGTGTATTGTTGAACAGCAGGCAGGCGATGATGGCGTTGATGCACACCGACTTGCCCGACCCCGTCGCGCCCGCGATGAGCAGATGAGGCATCTTCGCCAGGTCGGCGATGGCTGGCGCGCCTCGCACGGTCTCGCCCAGGGCCAGGCGGAGGGTCGAGGGCATCTTCTGGTAGGGCGGCGACTCCATCAGATTGCGCAGCGCGACCCGCGAGGCGTGGGCGTTCGGAACCTCGATGCCGACAACGTTACGGCCCGGCACCGGCGCTTCTAGCCGCAAGGAGGGCGCGGCCAGAGCCAGCGCCAGATCGTTTTGGAGCGACATAATCTTGCTGACCTTGATCTTGCGCCGCTCGACCGTGCCATCCGGTAATCGCCGCTCGATGAAGCCCGGCTCGATGCCGTACTGGGTGACAGTC
>CAZJJF010000206.1:4239-7169 GCA_964546245.1 uncultured Anaerolineales bacterium | reverse complement strand
TGCGCGAACGCGGCCTGACCCCCGGCGTCGATCCCATCCCCGCCGACCTCATGCCAGCCGGCGAAGCCACGCCCGCGCCTGCGCCGGCCGCCGTCGCGCCCGCGCCCGCCGCGCCACCGCCACCCGCCGTCGCGCCCGTCGAGACACTACCCAGCGGCAAGCCCAAACCCATTTCCGGCAAGGTCGCCAAAGCCATGCGCGAACGCGGCCTGACCCCCGGCGTCGATCCCATCCCCGCCGACCTCATGCCGCCTGGACAGGGGGACTAACGCATGGCCGTCATGCCCGATTCTCTCACCCAGACGGCCCCCGCGCCCAGCCTCGACCAGGCCTTCCCCGACGCGGTGAGCCTCGACGCCAGCGGCGCAGCCATCGTCCAGGCCAACCGCCTGCTCGATGTCGCCCGCTACCTGCGCGACCAGGCCGGCTACACCTACCTGGCCAACCTGACGGCCGTCGACTACCCCGACCGCTTCGAGACGGTCTATCACCTATACCCGATCAAGGTCGCCGGCAACGAGCCGTCCGAGCCTCTCATCCTCAAGGCCCACGCCACCGACAAAGATGACCCCATCATCCCCAGCGTCACCTCCGTCTGGCCCGGCGCCAACTTCCAGGAGCGCGAAGTCTACGACATGTACGGCATCCGCTTCGCCGGACATCCCTATCTGCGCCGCATCCTGATGTGGGATGGCTTCGAGGGCTGGCCGCTACGCAAGGACTACCGCGAAGCCTATTACGAGGGCGACATCAAGCCCTTCGCCAGCCGTTGGCCCGGCGGCCACCACGTCCGCGCCGAGGAGCGGGTCAGATTTGCCCGCAACGTCGCCTATCCCCGCCAATGGGACCCGACACAGGCCACCTCGCCCGACGAGTCCCTGCCCGTCGTCGACGTCTCCGAGCTGAACACCATCCACACCCAGAAGTTCGTCATCAACATGGGGCCACAGCACCCCAGCACCCACGGCGTCTTCCGCATGCAGGTGACCCTCGATGGCGAGACGGTGGTGGATGTGATGCCCGTTGTCGGCTACCTGCACCGTAACCACGAGAAGATCGGTGAGCGCAACATGTGGCTGCAAAACATGCCGTTCACCGACCGCCTCGACTACTTCTGCTCGATGGGCAACAACACCGGCTACGCCCTGGCCGTCGAGAAGCTCATGGCCGTCACGCCGCCGGAGCGCGCCGAGTACATCCGCGTCATCATGCAGGAGCTTACCCGCGTCCAGAACCACCTGTTCGGCCTGGGCCAATTCCTGTCCGACCTCGGCGCCTTCTTCACGCCCATCCTGTACGCCATCGAGAACCGCGAGCTGATTCTCGACCTGTTCGAGATGACCAGCGGCACGCGCATGATGTGCAACTACATGCGCTTCGGCGGCGTCGCCTACGACCTACCGCCGGAGTTCATGCCCATCGCCCACGAACTGGCCTTCGAGCGACTGCCCCGCGAGATCGACGAGCTGGAAGAATATCTGACCGCCAACGAGATTCTCCGCGCCCGCACCATCGGCATCGGCGTCCTGCCTGCCGAGGCTGCCATTGGCTTGAGCATCTCCGGCCCGCTGCTGCGCGCGTCCGGCGTCAAGTACGACATCCGTCGCCACCAGCCCTACGGCATCTATGACCGCTTCGATTTTGAGATTCCCACCCGCCCCAACGGCGACCTGTATGACCGTTACCTCATTCGTGTCGCCGAGGTGCGCCAGTCGATTCGCATCCTACAACAGGCGCTGCCCAGCCTGCCCGACGGCCCTATCATGGCCGGCCGGAAGGCGTGGCAGATCCGCGTGCCCAAGGGTGAAGCCTACGGCCGCATCGAGAACCCCAAGGGTGAGACCGGCTTCTTCGTCGTCAGCGACGGCACGGCCAACCCGTACCGCTATCATGTGCGTGCCCCCAGCTTCGTCAACATCCAGGCCCTGCGCGAGATGTCCATCGGCTTCAAAATCGCCGACATCGTCGCCAACCTGGGTAGTATCGACATCGTGCTGGGCGAACTGGATCGTTAGGGGGACGAATGTTCGGCAGTGGCGTGCTGCGTGGCATGCTGGTCACGCTCAGGCACTTCGTCGAAACCTATACCGAAGACCCGCGCCGCGTCAAGGCCCGCGCGGCGGCGCCCGACGCCGTCCGCCAGACACCCAACGACGCCAAAGGCCTCTTCACCGTCCAATATCCGGAAGAGAAGCTCGCCATCCCGGAACGCTTCCGCTTCTACCCGATGCTCATCGTCGATGGCACGACCGGCCAGGATTGGTGCACCTCTTGCGGCATCTGCGCCAAAGTCTGCCCCCCCCAGTGCATCTGGATCGTGCGCGGCACGCAACCCAACGGCAAGCCCAAACCGGAACCTGAAGAGTTCTACATCGATACCACCATCTGCATGCAGTGCGGCTATTGCGCCGAGTTCTGCCCCTTCGACGCCATCAAAATGAATCACGACTACGAGCTATCGTCCTACGAACGCCACGAGTCGGCCATTTACACCAAAGAAATGCTGTCGGTCACCACGACCTACTACGCCCGTACCCACCCCCGCGCCTGGGCCGAGGAATCGGCCGTGCGCGCCGAGAAAGAGGCTCGTGACAAGGCCAAAGCCGCCCCCGCGCCGGCCGCCCCCGCCTCTAGCCTCCCCCCATCGACGGGGGGACCGAGGGCGGACGCCCCAGCCGTCCCCGGCCCGCAAACCTTGCCCAGCGGCAAGCCCAAGCCCATCTCCGGCAAGGTGGCGAAGGCGATGCGCGAGCGGGGCCTGACACCGGGCGTCGATCCCGTCCCCGCCGACCTGCTGGCCGCCACCGAGCCGCCTGCCGCCGAGGCTGCCCCCGCCCCGACACCGGTGGCTCCGGCGACCACGACCGACACGCTACCCAGCGGCAAGCCCAAGCCCATCTCCGGCAAGGTGGCGAAGGCGATGCGCGAGC
>CAZJJF010000206.1:0-4139 GCA_964546245.1 uncultured Anaerolineales bacterium | reverse complement strand
CGAAGGCGATGCGCGAGCGGGGCCTGACACCGGGCGTCGATCCCGTCCCCGCCGAGCTGCTCCCGCCGGGCGAGGCGGTCGCCGCGCCGCCCGTGGCCGCCGCTGCCCCCGTGCCCGCCCCGCCCCCGCCGGTCGGGACGACCACGGGCGAGACCCTGCCCAGCGGCAAGCCCAAGCCCATCTCCGGCAAGGTGGCGAAGGCGATGCGCGAGCGGGGCCTGACACCGGGCGTCGATCCCATCCCGGCCGACCTGCTCCCGCCGGGCGAGGGCTGAGCCGCGGCTGGAAGTCGCAGCCTGCTACGGGAAACCTACCCAGGCAGCGTGGCGCCAGGCCCCCCGACGAATCTGGGGTCGCGCCGCTCTGACAGAACAAACCGGGGACCTGGCCCCTGTTGTGTGGAGACGAACTATGCCTGCCGACTGGCTACCCATCCTGGTCATGTTCTTGCTGGCTCTGGTCTTTGGCGTGCTGGTCCTCATCGTCAGCCGCCTTCTCGGCCCCCACGTGCCGACCCGCGCCAAGGCCATGCCCTACGAGTCCGGCATGCGGCCCATCGGCCAGGCCCAGCGCCGCTTCCCGATTCGCTATTACCTGATTGCCACCATCTTCATCATCTTCGACGTGGAAATCGTCTTCCTCTACCCGTGGGCCGTCATCTACAAGAACATGGATCCCATCTGGTTCGGCCTCGCCGAGATTCTGTTCTTCTTTGTCCTCATTATCATCGGCTACGTCTATCTGATAAAGAAGGGCGCGCTAGACTGGGAATAACCGTATCGAGTGGGATATCTGAGAAGGGGTGAGACATGGGTCTTGAGCAAAAAGCCGGTGATATGGGCATCGTCACGGTGTCCCTGGAGAAGGCCCTCGGCTGGGCGCGTACGCGCTCCATGTGGCCCGCTCTGTTCGGCCTGGCCTGCTGCGCCATCGAGATGATGCACGCGCAAGGCCCGCGCCAGGACATGGCCCGCTTCGGCCTGGAGCTGATGCGCGCCTCACCGCGCCAATCCGACCTGATGATCGTCGCCGGTCGGCTGTCGCGCAAGATGGCCCCCGTGCTGCGTCAGATCTACGACCAGATGGCCGACCCCAAATGGGTCGTCTCGATGGGCGATTGCGCCTCCTGTACTGGCATCTTCAACAACTACGCCCTGGTCCACGGCGTCGATGAGGTTGTGCCCGTCGATGTCTACGTGGCCGGTTGCCCGCCGCGCGCCGAGGCCCTCATCGACGGCATCATGCTCCTCCACGAGAAGATCGAGCGCGAGAAACTGATCGGCGTCAAGGAGCCACCCATCGACCTGCGCGGCCGCACCTACCCGACCACCGTCGCCGTCTACGACAAGGCTCCGGGGCGGAGCTAACCATGAGCCACGTTGAACAGACTCTCAATATCCTTCGCCAGCGTTACGGCGACGTGCCCAGCCAGGACATGCACGGCCACGTGTCAGCCCTTCTACCCGCTGACAAGATTCTCGATGCTGCGCAGTTCTTGCTCAGCGCCGAGGGCGGCTTCACCCAGGTCGTCGACGTCACTGCCGTCGACTACTATACCACCACGCCGCGCTTCGAGGTCGTGTATCAACTGCTATCGCAGCCACACCGCTGCCGCCTATCGCTACGCATCGGCGTGCCCGACATCGACGGCGTCCCCACCGTTGCCAGCCTCACCAGCGTCTTCCCCGGCGTCAACTGGTTTGAGCGCGAAGTCTACGACATGTTCGGCATCCGCTTCGACGGCCACCCCGACCTGCGCCGCATCCTCATGCCCACCAACTACGCCGACTACCCGCTACGGCGCGATTTCCCTCTGGGCTACGAAGAGGTCGCCTTCTCCCACAACGCCCACGAGATTCATAGTCGCAAGACCTTCACCCCTCAGGGCCTGGCCCGCGCCGCCGAAATCAAGGCCGTGCAGCCCAGCGTCCTGGTCGGCGCGGATGCTCCCCCCGATCCCACTTACAAGGACCGCTGGAAGCAGCCCATCGAGCCGACCGGCGGCATGCGTCAGCACGTCGGCCTGACCCTCGACGACGCCTCCAACATTGGGCCCCTCGCCGTGCCCAGTTCGGGCGCAGACGCGACCGATGACCCGTTCGGCGACACGATGGTCATGAACATCGGGCCGCACCACCCGGCTACCCACGGCGTGTTGCGCCTGGTCACAGAGCTAAACGGCGAGCGCCTGGTGCGCGTCATGCCCGACATCGGCTTCCTCCACACCGGCATCGAGAAGACGATGGAGAGCAAAACCTACCTGAAGGCGCTTACCTGCACCGATCGGACCGGCTACGCCGCGCCCCTCCACTGCAACATGGCCTTCAGTGGCGCCGTCGAGCAACTCCTCGACGTGGACGTACCCCTCAAGGCCCAATACGCCCGCGTCGTGCTGCTCGAGCTTGACCGCATCTCCAGCCACCTGCTCTTCGCCGGCGCATCGGCCATGGATCTCGGCGCCTCCAGCCCCTTCCTGTGGTGCATCGGCGACCGCGAAAAGGTCTACGACATCATGGAGTTAGTGTCGGGCCAGCGGATGATGACCAGCTACATCCGCCCCGGCGGCCTGGCCTACGACCTGCCCCAGGGCTTCGACCGCGCCGTACAGGCCTACCTGGACTATGTTCCCGCCCGCATCGACCAGTTGGAGGAACTCCTCATCAGCAACCCCATCTTCCTCGACCGCACCCAAAAGGTGGGCGTGCTAAGCAAGGAAGACGCGATGCGCTGGAACGTGTCTGGCCCCATCGCCCGCTCATCGGGCGTCGATTGGGACCTGCGCCGCGACATGCCCTATCTGGTCTACGACCAGTTCCAGTTCAACGTCCCCGTGCGCACCGACGGCGACACCTATGCCCGCTTCCTGCTCCGCTTGCAGGAGATTCGCGAGAGCGTTAAAATCGCCCAACAGGCCCTCGATGGCCTGCCGCCTGGCCGCTGGATCACCGCCGACCGCAAGGTCGCCCCGCCGCCCAAGGAAGAGATCGCCATCAGCATGGAGTCCCTCATTCATCACTTCAAGCTGTGGACCGAGGGCTTCCGCACGCCACCCGGTCAGGCCTATTATGCCGTCGAGTCGCCGCGCGGCGAGATGGGCTTCTTCATGTACAGCGACGGCTCAGCCAAGCCCTACCGTTGTCACGAGCGTTCCGGCGCCTTCGCCGCCCTCCAGTCCATGCCCCTGGTGCTACCGGGTATGCTGGTGTCCGACTTGATCGCGGTCATCGCCTCGTGGGACCCCATCCTCGGCGAGATTGACCGCTAACGCGACGACCGACGACCGACAACCGACAACCGCCAGCCAGCCTGGTAGTCGGTGGTCAATGGTCGGTGGTCAGGAACAGACTATGCTCAGCGAACATTCCCAGCAACTCCTGGCCCAACGGCTGACCCACTACCCGCCCACCGAGAAGGCGTCAGCGGTCATCTACGCCTGCTACCTGGCGCAGGGCGACAGCCCCACCCACTCCATCACCCAGCAGGCCGCTCGCCAGATCGCCGAGTTACTGGACATGGACCCCACCGAAGTCCAGGGCATCATCGGCTTCTACAGCCTCCTGTACGAGGAGCCGATGGGCAGGTACGTCATCCACTTCTGTAACGACATGCCGTGCGCCCTGCGCGGCGCTGACCGCTTCTACGACTTCGTGAGACAGCGCCTCGGCATCGAGGACGGCGAAACGACCCCCGATGGCCTGTTCACCATCGAGCATGCCATGTGCCTGGGCGCCTGCCACCGCGCCCCCTGTATGCAGGTGAACCTGGAGTTCCAGGAGCTCTTGACCGAAGAGAAGTTCGACCGCATCATCGAGCTATTACGCGCGGGCGAGCCGCTGCGGGCCAACATGGCCGACGCCGAGCCGCTATCCGCCGCCGCGCCCCTGTAACGTTAGAAGGCTCTATGGCGAAACACATCCTGCTCCAGAACCGTGATATCCCCAATATCGATCGCCTCGATGTCTACGAGCAGCAAGGCGGCTGGGAGACGTGGCGCAAGGCCGTCACCGAGATGCAGCCCCAGGCCGTCGCCGACACCGTCAAGGCGTCCGGCCTGCGTGGTCGCGGCGGCGCGGGCTTCCCCACCGGCGTCAAGTGGGGCTTCTTGCCTAGAGACGTCTTTCCCCGCTACATGGTCGTCA
>CAZJJF010000205.1:0-7183 GCA_964546245.1 uncultured Anaerolineales bacterium | reverse complement strand
TGACCCTGTCAACCCCCCGAATAAGGCCGCCCACCGCCACCCTGCAAGGAGGAAGGACCATGAGAAAGACCTGGCTCGTGAGTGCCCTGGCCCTGATCGCTCTGCTTCTGGCTCTGGCTGGTTGCGCCCAGCAGGCGGCGGCGCCGGCCGCACCCGCCGCCGCCCCCACCGCTGCTGCCGCTGTCAAGGCCGCCGCGCCAACTGCCGCCGCCGCCGTCCAGCAGGCCGCGCCGACGGCGATCGCCGCGGCCAAGAGCGGCGAGCGGCCCAAGATGACCGTCTGGCTCGCCAAGAGCTTCACGCCCGACGCCGATGCGCTGCAGAAGAAATTCGTCGAGGAGTGGGCCGCGGCTAAGGGTGTCGACGTGACCGTCGTCCAGGACTCGTCGACCGTCCTCAACCCCCAGTTCAACGCCGCCATCGAGAGCAAGAACCTGCCCGACGTGCTCACCTGGGCCTCCATCGACTGGGCGCCCAAGCTCGAGCGCCTCGGCCTGACCCTGGACGTGACCGACATCGTCAACAAGATGAATAGCCGCGGTGGTGGCCTCCAGGATGCGGCGCTGCGCGCCGTGACCAAGGACGGCAAAGCCTTCGCCATCCCCACCTACGGCGCGACCGAGGTCATCTACCTGCGCAAGGACATGCTCGACGCCAAGGGTCTGAAAGCGCCGGAAACCTGGGAAGACCTGTACGCCGTCGCCAAGGCCCTCACCGACAAGGGCAAGGTGTGGGGTTACGGCCAGCAGTTGGGCACGCCGTCCTTCGACTCTGAAATCTCGCTGCTGACCATGCTCGCCGCCTACGGCGCGTCCCCCTACGCCGCCGACGGCAAGACCCCCAACCTCAACAACGACGGCGCGCGCAAGGTGCTGGCGATGATCAAGGACGCCTGGGACGCGGGAGCTATTCCGCCCGACGCCGTGACCTGGGACGACTCCGGCAACAACAAGGCGTACCTGACCGGCGCGGCGGCGATGGCCTATAACACCGGCTCTATCATCAATGCCATGCGCAAGGACGACCCGGAGCTGCTCAAGAAGACCCAGATTCTGCCCATCCCCAAGGGTCCGCCCGGCCAGCGTCAGATTCAGTACGTGTATGGTCTGATCGTCCCGAACACCACCAAGTACCCTGAGCTGGCCAAGGACCTGGTTGACTACTACACCGACCCCAAGCGCCAGGGGGAGATCGTGGCCGCAGCGGGAACCAACTACATGCCCATGTACAAGGACCTGGCCAAGGAACCGATCTGGCAGGACCCCACTAACAAGCTCCTCATCGACCAGCTCGCCACGACCAACGCCGTCGGCTGGCCGGGCCCTACCACCGACTGGGCGCTAGAAGCCTGGCGACAGCACAGCATGGCGGAGATGGTCAACAAGGTCCTGGTCGAAGGCAAGTCGATTGACCAGGCCATCCAGGAGACCGAGGCCAAGCTGACCAAGATCTACGAGCAGTTCAACAAGAAGTAGCCGCCCGCCCTACCCATGCTGTCTGTGGCGACGTCCTCTCCATCGGACGTCGCCACGGACAAGGGGAGACCCTCATGCGGACCGCCACGACGCCGACCGCTGCAGCCACCAACCGTAGGCGCCGCCTGCTCGGACGCGACATTGGTCTCGGCCTGCTGCTTGTCACCCCACTACTGTTGGTCATGCTGGGTCTGCTGGCCTACCCGGTCGGCAACGCTCTGCTCATCAGCCTCCAGGACAAGACTCTCGGCTCGCCCGGTCAGTTTATCGGCCTGGAGAACTATCGCGAGTTGCTGTTCGAAGACGTCCGCTACCGTCAGGTTGTTCGCAACAGCATCGTGTTCACCGTCCTGTCCGTCCTGGGCAAGATTATCCTCGGCATGGGCATGGCCCTGGTCCTCAACCAGTCTATCCGCGGCCGCAGCTTCTTTCGCGGCTGGCTGCTCATCCCCTGGATCGCGCCTACCTTCGTCATCGCCCTCACCTGGCGCTGGATGTTCGACGGCACAACGGGCGTCATCAACTTCGTATTGATGAACCTCGGCCTCATCAGCGGTCCCATCGCCTGGCTGGGCCAGGCCAGTACTGCCCTGTTTGCCGTCGTCTTCACCAATATCTGGCGCGGCTTCCCCTTCTTCGGCGTCAGCCTGTTGGCCGCCATGCAGGGCATCCCCAATGAGCTGTACGAGGCGGCCGACGTCGACGGCGCCAACGCCTGGGACAAGTTCTGGCACATCACCCTGCCCGGCGTGCGGACGGTTCTCGTTATCATCACCATCCTGTCTACCATCTGGACCTTCAATGACTTTGCCATCGTCTACATCATGACGGGCGGCGGCCCGGCCTTCGCCACCCACATCTTTGCCACCTACACCTATTATCTCGGCTTCCAGGGCAGCCGCCTCGGTTACGCCATCGCCGCCTCCGTGTCTCTGACCCCCCTGCTCATCTTCCTTATCCTGGCGCTATCGCCCCTCATCCTGCGCGGGGAGAACGAATAATGGAAGCCGGACGCCGTCGATCCACGGGGGCGAGTATCCGCCTGTATCTACTCCTCCTCGTCTACATGGTCGTGGTGACCTTTCCCATCTACTACGTGATTCTCACCTCGCTGCGCACTCAGCGCGACGTCTACAACCGCGAGGCCATGCTAACGCCCGCCAATCTGACCATCCAGAACTACGTCACCGTGCTCACCAGCAGCAACATGACCACCTGGATGCGCAACAGCGTGGTCGTCGCCCTGGTCAGCGCGGCCATCAGCGTCACCATCGGCGTGCTGGCCGCCTATAGTCTGGCACGCATCAGGTTCCTCGGCAGCCAGACGCTGGCGCGCTCGGTGCTGTTCATGTACCTGCTACCCGCCTCGCTGCTGTTCATCCCCATGTTTCTCGTTATGTCAAATCTGAACCTGCTGAATACCCTATGGGCGCTGATGATCGCCTACCAGACCTTCAACGTCCCCTTCTGCACCTGGATGCTACTCGGCTACTTCCGCAACATGCCCGTCGAGATGGAGGACGCCGCCCTCATCGACGGCTGCTCGCGCATGCAGGTGCTGCGCTACATCGTGCTGCCCCTGGCCGGGCCGGGCATCGTCACCGCCTTCATCTTCGCCTTCACCAACTCCTGGAACGAGTTCCTGTTCGCCGCCGTCCTGGTCCAGCGCAACGACCTGCGCACCATCCCCATCGGCCTGTACAGCTTCCAGGTCGCCGACGTGCTGCTGTGGGGCCAACTCATGGCCGCCGCCGTCCTCGCCACCATCCCCGTCGTCATCCTGTTCATGTTCGTCCAGCGCTACGTCGTCCAGGGTCTCACGATGGGATCCGTCAAGGGCTAACCCTCTCCGCCTATCACCCAAGCGTCGCGCCACGCCGCGCACCAGGAAGCAGTCGACTGGCACCCCGAACGCAGCAGGGCCAGGGGCATCACCCCCGGCCCTGTTGTCGCATTCAATGGCGGCGCTAGCCCACTCTCCCCTACGGCCCCACATCTTCGACCACCAACAGCCCGTTGGTCTCGGCGGCCAGGTAGACAAGGCCGTCATGCACGTCGACACCCCACACGTCGCCTGGGCTGGGCGTGTCGTGGTAGGCCACCTCACGAAGCCGGTTCGGATCCGCCACGTCCACCACCCGTAGCCCGGCGCTATAGTTCGCCAGGTAGGCGTAGCGCCCCACCACCTGGATACCCTCCGTGACGCCCAACATCGCGTAGGTCGTCAGGAGCGTCGGCGCCGCCGGGTTGGACACGTCCAGGATGCGTAGACCCGCATTACCCGCCTGAAGGTACGCCCGATTCCCCTGGACGTCAATGACGTCCGAGTAGACACCGTAGGACCCCGCCTGGCGCGGCGCCGTCGGGTCCGATACGTCGATGACCCAGAAGCCATTCCCCGTCAGGTAGGCGTAGGAACCGACGACCTTGACCGCGTTGAAGCTCCGCGTCTCAGGGTTGGGCAGCGCAAACGCCCCAACCTCGCGCGGCGCAGTTGGGTCTCCAACATCGACGATGCGCAGCCCGGCCCGCTCATCGGCGACATAGGCATAGTGAGCCTCGACCCATACGCCTCGGCTGTAGACAGGCGCATTGTAGAAGCCAACCTCGTGTACGTTGCGAGCATCGGTCACGTCCAGGATGCGCAGGCCCTCGCCGTCCGTCAGGTAGGCCAGGCCGCCGACGATCCGCATGTCGTTGGCATGCCACTGCGGGTAGTTCGCCACTTCCACCGGGCGCGCGGGTTGCGTCACGTCCACCAGATGCAACCCTGTATCCCCGTCATTGACGTAAGCCATCGAGCCATCTGCCCATACCTCGAATGTCCGGTTCGGGAACGCTCGGCTGCCCACCAGCGTCGGCGTCGTAGGGTCGGTAAGGTCGAGAATGGTCGGGCCTGGTACGGATGTCGCCAGATAGGCGCGCGCGCCGATGATCTTGGTGCTCAACGACCCTGTGTCATAACGGCCCACCCGCTTGGGCTGTGACGGCGTCGACACGTCGATCACCTGGAAGCTGCGACCTGACACGTAGGCGTACGGCCCTACCACGTCCACGTCGCTCGCTCCACCCACCGAGATGAACCCCACCGCCTCTGGTTTCTCCGGGTCGCGCACGTCGTAGATGCCCAGGTCCCAGTCGCCATCTACCAGATACACGTAGTGCCCCGCTACCGCGATGCCATTGGCGTCGTCCTGCTCCCAGACATGCGTGACCAGCTTGGGCGCTTGAGGATTGGCGACGGTCACAATCCACAGGCCCGTGTCGTTGTCGGCCAGGTACGCCAGACCATCGACTACCACCACGTCCGCCGCATCCCGCAAGCCGGTGTAGCTGCCCAATTCGACGGGGTGGGTCGGGGCGGACACGTCCAGAATACGCAACCCACCCAGCATATCCGCCAGGTAGGCCAGGTTGTCGACGAAGTACAGGCTCGACGCCTCACCCGGTGTATCGTAGATAGCGACCTGGCGCGGCGTGGTAGGGTCCGTCACGTCGAGGATGCGAATGCCTGTCGGCCCACACGCCACGTAGGCATACGGGCCGCGCACGTCGATGTCGGCGATGAAGTCCCCCAGCCAGCCAGTACGCCCGATGAGGCGAGGCGCTTGTTCATCGGTCACATCGAAGATCAGCATCTCGCGGCCGACAGCGACGTACATGGTCTGATCGATGACATCGATGGCTGAGGCAGTCCCGCCCAGGTTGCCCACCAGAGCCAACTCCCGCGGCTCGGGCAAGGCGCTGTGTTGCAGAATGGTCGGCAGGTACAGGTGAAAGTCGGCAAAGGCGGCCGCCTCGAAGGGAGACGTCGCGCGGAGCTTGCCGCCTGCCATGAGGCTTCCCAGAAGCAGGGCGGCAAGCAGTCCACAGATGATGCGTTTCATAGCCATTGTTCTCCTCGCCTCAAGAGCAGGGGTGGTCGAAGGTGTATCGACCATCCCCTCAGTTCAGATGGTCGCACGAGCAAGGAGACTACTTGCTCCCAGGCAGGCTCATCAACTGCACCCTAAAGGCCTCGTTCTGTTGGACATTGTTCTGCAACGAGTAGGCTGCGTAGGGCCTCCCGAAGACGAGGGACTCCTGGAAAGAGTTCGCTGTGGGCAGCCCGCCGCCGCCGTCCCGACGCCAGTTATTGAGCGACCGGCCCGCGCCGTAGTTACTGTAGGTGGCTGAGCCACGCTTGCAGCTGCCGGCTGGGTCGTCTGAGGCTGAATATTCAAGCGCAGCTTCCTGGCTGTAGGACTTTCTCTCGAAGATATTCCCTTCGACCAGCACCTGACCCCCGCACGTGGTTACGATGCCATTCCCAGAGGTAACGTCTTCATAGCGCGTCGGATCAACACCAAACGACCCGTCTGTGCCCCAGCCTTCGACGTAGTTGTTGTAGATGTCGACCTTGGCATAGCGAACGCGGGGATGCCGCTGCACGGTGCGAGTGTAGTAGTTGTGGTGGAGCGTGGCAGTGATGAAGCGGTCGGCCGGGTGGCGGCGTGACGTACCGATCAGAACCGTCTTGCGATGGTTCTCGAAGCGCGACCACGAGATGGTGATGTTACCGGCTCGTCGTCGTGTCGTCGTCGCCATTGCTGCCAATGTCCACCAGTCCGTCGATGCTGTGCTTCAGGGTGAGGTGGTGCAGCCAGATGTTACTGGCTTCGACCAGCCGAATCGCGTCGTCGCCCGCTGGCGCGTCCTGGTACTCGTCCTGGTCTTTAAAGGCCAGCTTATTCTCGCCAGTACATGCGTACTTGTTGTCGATCTCCTTTATGTCCTGGATGGTCACGTTGTTGATGATCACGTTCGACTTCTTGACGATGCGCAAGCCCCAACCCGTGATCGCGACATTGCTGCCACGGCCGTCGAGGGTTTTGTTCGAGGCGACGCAGATGGGGCGCTGGAGATTGATAATGCTGGACAAACCGGGCGCGAAAGTGATGATGAGCGGGGTATCAGGGTTGCCTGTATCGGCCCCCTGCTCCAGCGCCCAGCGTAGTGTTCCAACCCCAGAATCATCCGTCTTGGTCACTTGGACCACTCTGCCACCCAGGCCGCCGATGGTGCTCTCGCCGAAGCCTTCCAGCTCCCACAGCATGTCGGCGCCCAGGTTGTACTGGAACAGCCGCGCGTTCATGATACACTGTTCGTGGGGTCTCTGGTAGCACGGCCGCCCTGGCTGGTTGTAGCGCGTGATGTCCGACAGCCAGCCGCCATTGTTGCCATAGGCGGGCGCCAAGTCGCGACCATCGGCATAGTCGAAATAGGCGTCCATGTCGAAGTTCCAGAACTGCCCCTGGGCGTTGAGCGACTCAATGAGGTGGTGCGTAGTGGGATCGTAGAAGAAATCGCGCGTGTCGAACACGCAGCGTCCCGTGCCGATGCGCGCCGGGTCACAGGGGCCACCTGGAGCGGCGAAGCGCGGGGTGTCCTTCAGTCGCCCGGCGTCCACCAGGGTGATGGCGCTATTGTTGGTCTCATCCCAGACGTAGTAGTAGTCTTCGCCTTGCTGGGAAGAGGTCGCCGCGTCGTACAGACGGTTGTTACGCCAGTAGAAGCCACGGCTGTCGAGCTTGCAATTGGACCCGGTGATGCCGTAGCACGGCCCCGGTCCGGTGAACGTGGCGGTCCCGTCGCGAATGGGCTGATTGGTGTAGTACGTGTTGTAGAAGCTCAGTGAAGAGAGGTAGCCACCGTTGCCCCCAATTGGG
>CAZJJF010000204.1:0-7192 GCA_964546245.1 uncultured Anaerolineales bacterium | reverse complement strand
GGGTGGCAGCATGGGCAGCGGCTCGTTGACCGCGTAGCCCTTGAGACGCACCGAGTGCTGGGCGTTGAGCACGTCCGCACCCTTGGGGGTCGGCGTGCGCAGGGTGATGAAGCCGAAGTCCGACGGGTCAGCAGGGACGGTGAAGCCCGGCGGCAGGGTGCACGGCAGGGCGATGGTGGGCGCGCTGTTGGCGCGGGCGGCCATCGCGACCATGTTGTACTCGTGGCCGTCGACATAGAAGCGCTTGAGGAACCAGGGGTCGCCGGGGCGACGGTCGGGCGTGCCCGGCTGGTCTTCCATGGCTGTGTAGGGGCGGCCCAGGGCACGGCCGAGCCACAGGTTGACCGTACCATCCACGGTGTCGATGGCGTCAACGTAGGCGAACCACGGGCCGGCGGGGAAGACGCAGGCATTGCTGCCGGGGCCGCCGTTGCGGGTCGAGCGAATGAGCTGGGCGGGGCCTTGCGTGCCCGCCAGGGCCATGTCGCCGGTGTAGATGACCTGCGGGCCGAGGTAGCGCGGGCGCAGGTCGCCGATGTACCACAGGTCCAGGGCGACGGCATTGTTGAAGATACCGGACACCCTGACCACGTGGTCGAGGAACTGGGCGTATTGGCCGACGCGCAGCGGCTGACTGCTGAGGTTGACGTGCAGCGCGGCCAGCTCAGTCCCGTTGGGCTGGGGCGAGGGACCGCCCTGCTTCAGGCCTTGCAGGGCGCCGTCGCCGTTGAAGTCGGCGGCGATGCCTGTCTTGGTGAACAGGCTCAATTCACTATCGACGTGGACGATGTCGGGAATGCCATCGAAATTAGCGTCGAGACTGGTGAGGCCGAAGCCGTTGCTGTCATTCGCGCCGTTGTCGGTGTCGATCTGGCCGTCGGGGCCGAACAGGTCGCCGCCGCGCACGCCGACGGGGAAGACGAACTGGGTTGCCCCCGCCTGCCCGTAGATCGGCTCCGGCTTGGCCGCGCCGCGCGGCACGGGCTGCTGGTTCTCCATCAACATGTAGGTAAACTCCTGCATGATGGCGGGGAACCAGATGTCATCCAGGTAGACGCGCGCACCGCCGACCAGGGTTGGGTCGGTCGGTTCGCCGGTCTCCGGGTCGCGGGTCAGGCGGTCGTCGCGGTTGAGGTCCTTGTCCCAGTGCTGCGGCTCGTACCAGTGGCGCAGCCAGACCTTCTCGGCAGCGTTGATGCTACCGGCAAAGAGCTGATTATACAGGCCCAGCCGCTGGTTCTCGTCGAAGGTGGCATTCTCGGCCATATAGGCCGGGTTCCAGGTGACGCTATCCTTGCGCGGGGCTTCGGGGTGCTGGGGGTGGAAGACGCCGAGCAGGTCCGTGTAGGGAGCGTCCTCGGGTACAGCGCCGGTGATGGGGTCGAAGACGGCCGACGTGAGGCCCGCGCCGGGGTCAACGACGTTGTCCGCGCCGGCCCCGAAATAGCCGCGGCCGTAGACGCGCAGCGTGAAAAAGGGTGTCGGGCCTTGCGCTCCGACACTCAGGATCCCCGCGCCCCATAGTCCGACTCCGGCCACCACCAGGAAGGTTGCTCCCAGGGCAGCCGCCCATCGCTTCCGCCAGATGGAACGGGGTGTCATCTCGCCCTCCTCCTGCCCGCCGTCGGTTGCCGGGGTTGTCCCGTGGCCCAGGCCGACGCCGCGACAGCACCTCGCGCCGAGTCTTCTGAAAGACACAACGGCCCGGGGCGGGTAGCTGTTACGTCGCCTACCGAGTCCGGAGCAGGGTGGGGGATGGCTTTCACACCTCGTTCATACCACGCGCGGCGTCGCTCACCAGCAGGATGCCCAGCGCCGTCTTGGCGTCGTGGTAGCCGCCCGCCCGCGCCGTGGCGACGGCGTCGGCCAGTGGCACCAGTTCCGCCTCCAGGTCTACCTCGTCATCGTCGGCCTGGGCGCGCTCAGGGCGCAAGTCACGGGCAACGTACAGGCGCATGGACTCGTTGCTGTAGCCGGGGGCCAGATAGACCTCCCCCAGCGGGTCGAGGCGGCCGCAGGCGTAGCCCACTTCTTCGGGCAGCTCGCGGCGGGCGGTCGTCGCCGGATCTTCACCCGGCTCGCGCGTGCCAGCCGGAATCTCCAGCAGCCGCTGGCCCAGGGCAAAGCGCGTCTGCCGTACCAGGACGACGTAGGTCACGCCGTCCCGCTCTAGCAGAGGCACGATGCCCACCGAGCCGGGATGGTCCAGGTAGGCCCGACGGCCGCTGTCGTCCTCGACCTCGCGTAGGACAAAGGCTTTGTTCTGGTAGATCGTCTTCTCGGATGCCATGTTCTACTCCTGTTCTTGCCCCTTTTCCCTCTGGGAGAGGGCTGGGGTGAGGGGCGGCCAGACGACCAAGGACGAAGGACCAAGGGCAACCCTCTGATTGGTCCTTCGTCCTCCCCACGCACAGGAGGGGCATGGCACTCGCGCGCCATGCCCCTCCGAGCCACTCGCCACTTGCCAGTACGAGTCACTCGCTGCGGAGATTTACGGCACTCGCAGCACCTGGCCGGGGAAGATCAGGTTGGGGTTCGCCAGCCCGTTGGCCTGCTGCAAGCTCCAGACCGTCGTGTTGAACCGCAGGGCGATCCCCGATAGGGTGTCGCCCGGGCGCACGACGTAGGTGCGGCTGCCGGAGCCAGGGGGTGGCGGTGGTGACCCGCCGCCGGGGCCAGGGCAGACGACCAGCCGTTGACCCACACGAATCAGGTGCGGGTTGCTGATGTTGTTGGCCTGGGCGATGGCGGCCACCGTCGTGCCGTAGCGGGCAGCGATGGACGACAGGGTGTCGCCAGGGCGCACGATGTAGGTGATACAGCCTCCCGATGGCGGGGGCTGGGTGGGGCCGGAGCAGCCGGGGATGATCAGCGTCTGGCCGACGCGGATGGCGTTCGGGTTGCTCAACCCGTTGGCCGCCACCAGCGCCGCGACCGTCGTGTTGTAGCGCACGGCGATGGATGACAGGGTATCGCCGGGCATCACGACGTAGGTGCAGCCCCCGCCGCTGGGTGGGGGTGTCCCGCCGCCGGGGGCCTGGGTAGGCGCGGGCGTGGGCTGGTCGGTCGGCTGCGCCGTGGGCTGGCCGGTTGGTTGCGCCGTGGGCTGGCCGGTCGGCTGCGCCGTGGGCTGGCCGGTCGGCTGCGCGCCGCCGCCGACGGTGACATTGCCGCCCGTCGCCGTGGCGCTGATCGGTTGGCCGTTGGTATCGGCGACCTGCGGTGCGCGGGAGAACTGGACAGGGCTGACGCCGTCCGTCTTGCCCCTAAACGTGACCGTGATGATGGTACAGCCGCCAGTCACGCCCGGCGCGGGAGCCACGCGGCTGGAAGCGAAGGTGATGGTTCCCGCCGCATTGTCGGCGGTGTTACGCGCCGTCTGCGAGCCGGCCGGGAAGCAGTCACCCTGGGCCACCTGGACGCCCTGCTGGGCGTTGTCGGCATCCACGACCTCCACCCTGGCCGCGTCAAACGTCAGGCGCACATCCGCGCCGTAGAAGTTGGTGACGCCCGCGATCTTGACGGCAACCTGGGTCGTGGCGTTGACGGCGACGTTGGCTGAAGGCGGGTCAATGCTGACGGTAGCGCCCTGGGCGGGCGCTGCCGCCTTCGAGACCGCTGTCGCCTGCCCGGCCGGGGCTGCTGTCGCCTGCGCCGCCGGAGCCGCCGGAGCCGCCGGAACGAGCGGCCTGGCGGCCGCCGTGCCCAGGGGGCGCGTGGTGGCGGCGATAGTGGAGTTATCCTGCTTGGTCAGAAGCGCGTTCAGGAAAGTCACCGCCGGCGCCTGGGCTTCCTTCGCCTTGAAGGTGATCATCGCCAGCGGGCCATCGCCAGATACCGGCTTGGCCGGGCTGAGCAGCGTGACGGCGTAGCTGACGCGCCCCGCCGCATTGTCGGCGGCGTTCTGGGCGACGAACCCCTGCCCCGCGCTGGGGTCGAGGAGCTTACCCACCTGAATCTGGGTGCCGGGGACACTGGAATTCGAGTCGACGACCTCCAGCTTACCGGGGTCGAATTGCAGGCGAACGTCGGCGGCGTATAGGTCCCGCACGTTGCTGGCGGCGACGGTCACCGTGAAGGTTTCGCCCGCGTTGACGTTCGTCTTGTCCGCGAGCAGGCTGACCACCGCTGCGCTGGGCGCGGCGGCCGCCGTCGCCTGCGCCTCAGGCGCGGCGGCGACAGAGGCGACACCACTGGCGCGGGCAGAACAGCCGCTGACGGCCAGCGCGATCAGGAGCATCGCGAATAGCCAGGCTTGTTGTGCTCTCTTCATTGCCATCCCCTCCTATGAGGCGATACCTGTAAGATGCGACGCGGGCGTGGAATGCGCTGCCCCTGGAATCATCCACGCCGCGAGCCGTCCGTCTTACCCGCGAGGCGATAAGTGCAGGGTAGAACCGAACATATCAAGACGTAGCAGCACGTAGCAATACATAGTCTATCATAAGGGTGGCGTTCTGTCAACTGGCTGGCGCAACTATTTTCCGCCGGTCGTCGGTCGTCTCCGAGAGGGTAAGCGTGCTACAATATACAGCATCTTCGTGGCGCCGACCGCCCAAGACAAGGAGTTGATGCGTTGTACATCTGTCGCTCATCGCCCGATAACCCTGGCAGCGTCATGCCTGTGCGCACTCCGGTCAAGGCGCGTGGTGAGGGCGAAGCGTGACGATGCGCGTGACCGTCTTCGGCGATCCGGCCCGCGAGGTGTGCCTCATCAGCGGCTGCGGCAGCCGCGTCTCTTCGGCCGACGCCTGGCCGGAGGTCGCCGCCCAATTGACCGACCTGTTCGGTGAGCGGCTGGCATTGCGTTACTACGACCTGGGCGACCCGGATCTGCGCGCTCGCTTCGCCCACGTGGTTGAGGGGGCGCGGGCGCGGGGCCTGGGCTTCCCGCTGGTGGCTATCGACGGGGCCATTGTTGCCGGGACGGACGACGCCCTGCCCTATCCGCTGGCGCTGGACCGCCTGCTGCGCCTCATCGGCGACGCCGGAGCCGTGTGAGATGCTGCCCTGGTGGCTACCCTTTGGCCGCGTTCCCGAACTGGCCGCCGACACTCTGGCCCGCGACCTGGCGGCGACCCCGCCGCAGATCATCGACGTGCGCTCGACGGCTGAGTACGACGCGGGCCACATCCCTGGCGCGATCAACGTGCCGATCGAAAGACTGTTGGGACGCCTGCCCCAGCTCGGCCTCGACCCGGCGCGGCCCGTGGTCGCCATCTGCCTGACGGCGCATCGCAGCGTGCCTGCCGTGCGGCTCCTGACCCGCCGGGGCTACGACGCGCGCCAGCTGGCGGGAGGCATGCAGGCCTGGCGCAAGGCCGGTTTGCCCGAAGAGAAGGGAACCTGAAACACCGCCCCTCGGCTTCCCTGCTCCTCGTCCTGCTCGGCGCGTTCGCGCTGCGCCTGCTCCACCTCGGTGGGCAGAGCTTCTGGTGGGATGAGGCGCTGTCCATGCTGCTCGCCCTGGCCCCCCGCGTCGAATGGCGGCCGGCCGACGCGGGCCACCCCCCCCTCTACGATTACGCCATCCTCAAACCCTGGCTGGCAATGGTCGGCCCCTCGGAGTTCGCCGCCCGCGCCCTATCGGTCGTGTTCGGCGTGCTGGCCGTGGCCCTGGCCTATCAGTTGGGCCGCCGTATGTTCAACCCGGCCACGGGCCTGGCGGGCGCGTTCCTGGTCACCGTCTCGCCCATCCAGTGGTGGTATTCCCAGGAAGTGCGCATGTACACCCTGGTGGCGTGCGTCGTCCTGGCGCTGCTCCTGCTATTGGTGCGCGTCCTCGACGCGCCGACCACAGCGCGCTGGCCGGTGTGGGCCGCCATCGGCGTGCTGGAGGTGGCCGCCGTCTACACCCAGTACCTGGCCGCCGTGGTCGTTCTGTATGTCAATGTCATCGCGCTGGGTGTCTTCGCCTGGCGGCGCGACCGGGCGGCGCTCGTGCGCTGGCTGGGGGCGCAGGCGTTGGCCGTCCTGCTGGCGCTGCCCTTCCTGCTGCCCGCGCTGGGCCAGGTGCGCGGCTACGTCCCCCCCAACGCCACGCCGCTGGAGCCACTGCCCTTCCTGACCCAGGTATGGGGCGGGTTCATGGGCGGGACGTTAGCCCTGCTCGGCAGCCAGTCCACCTTTGAAGCCTTCGCCCTGGTCGCCGCCGCCGCCGTGGGCGTGGGCACGGTTGTCCTGTTCGCCCTGGACCCGCTGCGCCGCCGCGACCTGCTGCTGCTATCCTTCTCGCTGGTTCCGCTGCTGGCAGTGTTCATTATCATGTGGCTGCGGCCCGGCTTCCACCCGCGCTACGTGGTCATGCTGTCTGCGCCGTGGCTGGTCTACGTCGGCCGCGTCATCGCTTTCAGTTGGGAGACGGCGCGCTGGCGGCCGCTGGGCGCAGCAGTCACGGCCGCCTTCGTCGGCGCGTCGGCCATCGCCATCTACGCCGTGCTGACGACGCCCCAGTACCAGCGCGACGACGTGCGCGCCCTGGCTCAACGCCTGTCGTCCACGCTGACCGCCAACGACGTGATTCTGCTCGACTACCCCGACTACGCGATGGACTTCTACTATCGCGGGCCTGCGCCGGCCGTGACTCTGGACATTCGCGACAGCGACGAGGCCGCTGCCGCCCAGGTGGCCTCGGCAACGCGGGGCAAGGGGCGCGTGGCGGCCCTGACCTGGGCGCATTCCCATTTCGACCCGCGCGGCTTCCTGCCCTGGCTGCTCCTATCCAGTGGCCGCAAGACTCGCGACTGGAACGTGTCCACGCTCAACGTGGACGAGTACCGGCTCGACGCGCCCGTCGCCCTGCCTGATCTGCGCCCCGCCGAGGCGCGCTTTCCCGGCCTGAGCCTGACCGGCGCGTATACCCCGCCCGCCACGGGTGGCCGCGACGTGCGCGTGGCCCTGCGCTGGCGCAACGACGGCGCGGCTCCTGCCAACAGCAAGGCCGCCGTCAGCCTGGTTGACCGCCGCGGCCGCGTCCTGGCGACCCGCGACAACGCCCTCATCGACGCCTACGGGCGGCCCATCGCCACCTGGCCGCCGGGAGCCGAGGCCGTCAACTACTACTCGCTCCCGCTGCCACCCGGCACGCCGCCCCTGGACTACGACGTGGTGGTCTCCGTCTACGACGCAGACACCCTCAAGCCGCTGAGCGTGCTGGACGCCCAGGGCGCGCCGAGCGGGGCGCGCGCCGCCG
>CAZJJF010000203.1:0-7193 GCA_964546245.1 uncultured Anaerolineales bacterium | reverse complement strand
GGCAGCGGGCGGGGCGAGACAACTGGCAAGCCGCGCCCCAGGGTGATGAACGCCATGACGCCCAGCACGATGAACAGGACAGCCGCCAGGGTCTCTACCTCGCGCCAGGGAATCCAGCCGAGGCGCGACACGCGCCCCTCAGCCTGTGCCAAAGTGACGTTGGCCCGCTCCAGCAGCAAGCTCTCCAGGTAGGTCGGCGGTGTCGGCTGCCCCGCCACCTCGAGCGCCGTGGTCGTCTGCTCCTTGAGATTGAGGCGGGTATCCAGACGCTCCGCCAGACGGCGGGCCGAGATGCGATTGAGAAGCAGATCAGCAGCCACGTAGAGCGCGCCAAGCAGCGCCGCGCCTACGAAGTAGAAGAGGAGGTGAATGGGCCAGCCGCGCCACAGGGCCAGCCCCAGGGCCACGACGAAGACGCCCAACCCCAGCCAGGCCCCCTGCACCAGGGCGCGCACGGTCTCACGCGCTGTCAGCTCGCGAGCGACGTTGCCCAGGCGAACATCTAGCTCGGTGCGGTGAGAGGTCACAGCCAGCCTCGCTGCGGGTCAGGCTGCCGCATGCGGCGATAGAGGTTCAACGCCAGGAGCAGGCCGCCCAGTCCAGCCAGCGCCATGCCCACCCGCTGCTGCGTGGTGTCCATCTCGGCCAGGAGGCGCTGGCTCGCGCTCACGCCGTTCGTATCGCCCAACTCGCCGAGGATTTGGGCCGCCTCGTAGATAGCGACTCGCGCCTCCGGGTAGCGGAAGCCGCGCACCAGCCCCTCGGCCTGCTGTAGCTGGTCCAGGGCCAGCAGAGCATCCAGGGCGCGGCTCTCATACAGACGCAGTTCCTCGGCGCGGCGCGTGTCTCCTAATTCGGCGTAGTCGCCGCGGGCCTGGGCCACTAGATCGCGCGTCTCCACGTAGTTGCGCGCTTCGAGAGCCTTACGCGCCTCGGCGGTGGTAGCGCCGGCGGCAATGCCCTTCTCGGCGCGCGCCAGTAGGGTCTGCGCCTCAGCGAGACGGTCGGCCTGGCCGGTCGTGCGCAACAGATAGACGGCGCGATCCAGTTCTTCCTTGGCCGCGGTGTATGTGCCTTGATCGAGCAAGACCCGCGCGGGCGATAGGTCATAGGCAAATAAGGCATTGATGGCATAGCGGCCGCCCAGCCACTCGGGGAGCTGCGTCCGCCACTGGGCCTCTAGCTGGTCGGCGGAAACCCCGTACACTGTCTCCAGCGCGGTGCGATAACCGGGGCTGTTACGATTGGCTTTCGCGAAGTCCACGAGCTTGCCGAAGCCATGGCGGTCGACCAGGAAGGCGATGATAGACAGGCTCTCGGGGTAGGCAACGGCGGGGTTGCTGTACGCGCCGCCCGGCGCATTCAGGTCCGTCCACGGCATAAGCTGGTTGGCCTGGCTGGCCTGGCGCAGGCGTGTGACAGCCGACTGCTGCTCACGGGCGATCGGCTTCTCCACATATTGCGCGATACCCTCGTGGAAGCCGACCGGCAACTCGTCTCCCGACAGCTCGGACATGATGAGGTGCGTGAGCTCGTGGCGCACATTGTTGATGAGCATGTCTTCTGACATGCCCTGGGTGCGTACCACCGCAATGGCGATCTCGCGGCGACCCCGCCCCGACGTTGCGTGGGCAATAACGCCGCTAATCTTCTCAGCCAGGGGATTCACGGCGATATAGCTGCGCTCGTCTGGGTAGAGACGCAGCGTGACCGGCGTCTGAATGGACACGCTGAAGATGGCGCTCAGGTCCGTGTAGGTCGCGTCGACGAAGCGCGCGTAACGATTAGCCTCGTCCGCCTGGGACGTGACGTAGGTGATAGCGAAGTAGGTGGTGCGCTTCTCCTGCCAGTCGGGAGATTGGGCGTGGGTGACAGGGGGGGTTAAGGCAGTAAGCAGCAGGACCACCAGCAGAACGGCGATTCGTCGCACCCTATCCCCTTCTAGAAGGTTTTGCCGGACGAGCGCCTGGCACGGCTAGGTGGGTTCAGTGTGCCAGCCCTGGCTTAGAGATTCCTGAGAGACGGTTAAGAGTCTCGTGAGCGGCACGACTCACCACCAATTCTAGGCGTCGGGGAAGCCTTCCGCAAATGCACATACTTGCTATCTTTATGGAAAGCGAGTACAATGTCAGGCATACCCTGAAGCGATAGAGCCATTCATAGCATATTCCGGGGCACGCCGCCTACAAGGAGAGTGCCATGTACAGTAGCATTGAAGAATTCCTCGCCTATCTGGCCGCAGAGAAGGGGTACTCGGTCAACACATTGGCTGCCTACCGCAACGATCTGGCCCAATTTAGCGGCTACATTCAGACGCGCACCAGCGCCACCGACTGGTCTCAGGTGGGTCAGGGCACGCTCATCGAGTACATCCTCTACCTGCGCGGTGATCGGGAGTACACCTCGGCGACCGTCGCGCGCAAGGTGGCCGCCATCAAGTCCTTCTTCCATTATCTCGTCGCCACCAAGCAGATTCCGGCCGACCCGACGACCGACCTCGACTCACCAAAGGTTAACAAGCGCCTGCCGCGCACCCTCAGCTACGCCGAGGTTGAGCTATTGCTCGCCGCGCCGGGCGCGGAGGAGACGCCCAAGGCGCTGCGTGACCGCGCCCTGCTGGAACTGCTGTACGCTTCGGGTATGCGGGTAAGCGAGGTCGTTGCCCTGCAGCAAGATGACGTGGATGTAGCGAATCGCCGCGTCCGCGTGACCAGCAGCGACAGCAAGAAAGAGCGTCTCATCCCCATCGATCACCGCGCCGCCGAATCGATGGCGGTGTATCAGGAACGCGGCCGCCCGTACTTCGCCAAGGGATCGACGGCGGCGACGGCCTTCTTCCTCAACCCGCGCGGCACACAGCTCACTCGCCAGGGCTTGTGGCTCATCATCAAGAAGTACGTCGAGACGACAGGCATCGAAGCCGAAGTGACACCCCACACCCTGCGCCACTCCTTTGCCACACATCTCCTGGACAAGGGGGCAGACCTGCGCAACGTGCAGGAGTTGCTCGGCCACTCCAACATCTCGACCACCCAGATCTACACCCAGATCAGCGGCGACAAGATGCGGCATACCTTGACCATCACCGAGGCGAGCCACTCACCCTGATACGGCTGTGACAGCCTGCCCTATTCCCGCCGGGCACGACGCGCTCTCTGGTCGTGCCCGGCGGGCTGTTGCCTTAACCACGAAGACGAGGACGCCATGAGTTTCGAGGTATCGCCTATCACCATCGCCGCTGCCACCGCCGAGGTGCGTCGGAGCGCCCCACTCCGCCCCCGCGTTGCCATCATCGCCGGCTCAGGCCTGGGTCCGTTGGCCGAGCAGGTGGAGGCAGCGGCTCACATTCCCTACGACACCATCCCCCACTTTCCCGTTAGCACGGTGGAAGGCCACGACGGCGAGCTGGTCGTAGGAACCATCGCCGCCCAGCCGGTAGTCGTCATGCGTGGGCGCTTCCACTTCTATGAAGGCTACTCGTTCCAGGAGGTCACGTTCCCGGTCCGCGTCATGCACGCCCTGGGCGCGGACACGCTCATCGTGACCAACGCGGCGGGCGGCCTCAATCCCGATTTTGGGGTCGGCGACCTGATGCTCATCCAGGATCACATCTCGCTGCCAGCCATGGCCGGCCACTCGCCGCTGCACGGTCCCAACGATGCTGCCCTGGGCCCGCGTTTCCCCAGTCTCGTCGGCGCGTACGACCGGGACCTGCGCCGCCTGGCGCGGCATGTCGCGGCAGGTCAGGGGCTGAGCCTGCGCGAAGGCGTGTATACCATGTGCGCGGGGCCGTCCTTCGAGACCCCCGCCGAGATTCGCTTCCTACGCCTGATTGGGGGCGACGCGGTTGGCATGTCTACCGCACCGGAAGTCACCGTCGCCCGTCATGGCGGGATGCGGGTGCTGGGCATCTCGCTCATCACCAATGCCGCCGAGGCCAACTCCGACGCCGTAGGGCTGGCCGGGGAGGCAGGCCACCACGAGGTGTTAGCGTCGGCCGAGGCAGCCATCCCGCGCCTCACGGCCCTGGTGCGAGGCATCCTCGCCGCGCTGTAGTACCAAATGACGAGAGGCGTTGGTTGCTGCCAACGCCTCTTTCGCAATATATCCGGCCCTTTACCGCGTCGTCTAGTGGGTGCGGACGATCCACACCAGGATAAGAGGCAGCGAGAAGGACACCGCCGCGAAGACGAGCCACGCGCCCAGCTCGCCGACGCGGTCGCCCATAGTCCACGTCTTGGTCTCATGGTGAGACAGGTCGACGTGGCCGGGGATACCGCCGCTCAGGGGCGTATCCGGCTCGATGCCAGCCAGGATGAGAAGCGTCCAGCCGGCGGCGATCAGGACGAACAACAGGTCCTGCATCAGAAGATCACCGAGTTCGGTGGGCATTATCCCTTCTCCTCAGCTTCGCCAGGCTCGTCTGTGCCAGGCGTGGGCGGCTCGTGCGCCTGTGCCAGGGCGTCTTCGTCCAGCGGGCCAACCTCGACGGCAGGAGGTTCCGCGCTGACCACCATCTCCCCATCTTCGTCGTCCTCGGGCTGGTGGTCCGCGTCCTGCGTCTCCTCCAACTCGAACAGCTGAATGGGAATAACCGTTGTGACCACCCGATCGAGGTCCTGGATAGCCAGTTGCTCGATGAAGTGGGAGTTCTGGTGCAGAATCTGCGTCAGCGCATTGCCGGTCTGTAACTGCCCCAGCACCACCTGGACAAAGCCGCCTGGGTGTTGCTCGACCACACCTTGCAGGTATCTGCGGATAGGGCGACTCAGGCTGCGGAAGGGCGACGGAATGATGACCAACTCACCCATGCCCACCCGCTCGTCCCATTTCTTCTGAATGAGAGGCACGCGCTCAGGATTGACGGCGACGTGCACGGCCGTCCAGGGCGTTCCCAGCGAGTACACAAACTGCATCAACTGCATCGTCTCGCGGTGAACATCGCCGACGAGCACCACGGTATGCACCGGGCGCTTGATGGTGACGATGTGCTGGCCCTCAGTGCTCATCATCTGCGCCACGTGGCGATAGTGGCCGTGAATCTTGTAGAAGGTCCACACCATAACGGGAATCACGATGGCGACGATCCATGCGCCGGCGGTGAACTTGGAGATCAGAAATACCACCACCACCACGGCCGTCACAAACGCGCCGAAGGCATTGAGGCCGCGCTTCCAGTGCCAATGCTCGTCGCGGCGCAGGATACTGCCCAGAGTCGCAATCTCCGCCCCTTGGGGCAACTTGCCCTCGCGCATCAGGCGACCGACCTTGCCCCAACGCACCACCATGCCCGATTGCGAGAGCGTAAAGCTGAGGAAAACGCCGATGGCATAGAGGGGAATCAGCCGGCTCACGCTACCCGCAAACAGGACAATCAGGACGCTTGCCAGGGCTGCCAGGAAGATGACGCCCCACGAGAAGACCAGGCGGCTGCCCCGGAACGTCAGGTGCTTGGGCAGGAAGCCATCGCCCGCGATGAGGGCGGCCAGGCGCGGGAACCCGGCAAAGCTGGTATTGGCAGCCATGACCAGGATGACTGTGGCGGAGATAAGGGTGAGTAGTTGCAGCAGGCCAGGGCCGAAGACAGTGCGCGCGACCTGGGAGATCAACACCTCCCCCTCAGAGGGCTGGGCCTGCACCAGGTAGCCCAGGATACCGAGACCCAGAAACAGGACCATGAGCAGGGCAGCGTCCCACAGGAGGGTGATGGCCGCGTTGCGCGAGCGCGGCGACTTGAAGGCAGTGATGCCGTTGCTGATGGCTTCCACACCCGTCAAAGCCGCTGTTCCAGAACTAAATGCGCGCAATACCAGAAAGGCCAGAGCCAGGCCAGTCATAGCGCTCGCCTCATGTACGACATGAGGCACGTCTGTCACGACACCGAGCGTCCCGTTGAAGGCCTGCCAGAAGCCCGTTGCGATCATGATCAGCATCATCACCACGAAGGCATACGTGGGGATGGCGAAAATGCGCCCCGACTCCTTGACGCCACGCATGTTAATCAGGGCCATGATCAGGATGAGTACCAGCGCGATCTGCACCTTGTACTCGAACAGCACCGGGAAGGCGCTGGCCATCTGATCCACACCCGACGCGATACTGACGGCGACGGTGAGGATGTAGTCCGTCAGCAGAGCCGCGCCGGCGACCTGCGCGGGCATCTCGCCCAGATTGTCGCGCGACACGATATATGCCCCGCCGCCACTGGGGTAGGCGAAGATCGTCTGACGATACGAGAAGGTCAGGATGATGAGCAGACCCGCAATTGCGACGGTGATCGGTACGGCAAGCCAGTAGCTAGCCGCCCCTGCGGCTGCCAGCACAAGCAGAACCTCGCCGCCCGCGTAGGCCACCGAGGATAGCGAGTCCGAGGCGAACACAGCCAGGCCGACTGTCTTGCTGATGGCCTGCTCGTCGGCGGCGGATGTGCGTAAGGGACGGCCGAACACCCGTCTACGGATGTCTACGATACCCATGATTAGAGTCCCTCAAGGGAAACGCAAGCAGCCCGACACAGTGTCGGGCGCTTCAAGAGGCGTCTTCAGTTCCGGCAGCTGACCACAGCGGCAACCGTGGTCAACTGAGTACATGCATTGATGGGCACAGCCCAAATCCCGTCTTGTGGAACGCAAGTGAATCAACGCTGAGCAAGGATGACTGGCGGGGGTCTGCGTTGACCCACTCCGATCCGTGACGGTTCGCCTCGCAACCGCGAAGACACCGCCTAGTATAATCCAATTCTCCTCTCTGGTCAATATGCAAAAACGGGGCCAGGGATGCAGCGCGGTGCGCAGCCCGTCCCCAAGAGCAGACCTGACAGGTTTTGAAAACCTGTCAGGTCTGTTTCGTGGGGCCGACGCTAGCCGCGGAAGAGCAGGTTGACCAGGAATACCGGCAAACAGCCCTGCGGAGGCGCCGGGGTAGGGGTCGGCGGCGGAGGGGTTGGCTCTGGCGGCGGTGGCGGGGTCGGCGGCGGTGGCTCCGGCGTCGGAGTCGGCTGCTGACTGGGCAGCGGCTCGGCCGTCTGGCCGCGCACCAGGGCCAGCACGTTCTCGCGGCCGCGGCCCTGCCAGTTCGGCTCCTGCCCCATGTCCTGCGCCGCGCGCATGACGCGGTCCTTGACCTGCGCCGGCGTCAGGCCCGGCTCGGCCTGAAACAGCAACGCCACGGCCCCCGCCGCGTGGGGCGTCGCC
>CAZJJF010000202.1:4464-7284 GCA_964546245.1 uncultured Anaerolineales bacterium | reverse complement strand
CGAGCCGATGAAGCCTGCGACGAAAATGTTACCTGGGTGGTCGTACAGGTTCTGTGGCGTGTCCAGCTGCTGGAGGATGCCATCCTTCATCACGGCGATGCGGCTGGCCATCGTCATGGCCTCTACCTGGTCGTGGGTGACGTAGATGAAGGTGGTGCTCAGCCGCTGGTGCAGCTTGCTGATGTCAGCGCGGGTCTGGACGCGCAGCTTGGCGTCCAGGTTGGACAGCGGCTCGTCGAACAGGAAGACGGCCGGCTCACGCACGATGGCCCGACCGACGGCGACGCGCTGGCGCTGACCACCCGACAGTTGCTTGGGCTTGCGGTCGAGCAGATTGCCAAGCCCCAACACCTGGGCCGCTTCCTTCACACGAGTGTCAATCTCGGCCTTGGGTGTCTTGCGCAGCTTGAGGCCAAACGCCATGTTGTCGTAGACGCTCATGTGCGGGTAGAGAGCGTAGGACTGGAACACCATGGCGATGTCGCGGTCCTTGGGGGGAACGTCATTGACAACTCGATCACCGATGTAGATATTCCCGTCGCTGATCTCCTCCAGGCCCGCGAGGAGGCGCAGCGCGGTGGACTTGCCGCAGCCCGACGGCCCAACCAGGACCAGGAACTCGCCGTCCTTGATGTCCAGGTTCAGGTCGTTGACTGCCAGCACGTCGCCCGCGTACCTCTTTGAGACGTGGTCATAGATGACACCCGCCATAGGTTGTTCCATCCTTTCTTCGCATGTATCGTGGCCTGAGCATAGCACACGCCACACGGCATGTCAAGCCGTCTGTGCTATAATTCGCTCCAACCGTGCCGTTCCGATACGCCGCGACTCTTCTGGCGAGGACTGTCATGCCTGATGAATCCACCCACCGCCCCAAGCTCGTTCTGATCGATGGCCACGCTCTGGCCTATCGCGCCTTCCACGCCTTGAGCGAGCAGAGTCTGATGACATCCAGCGGCGAGCTGACCGGCGGCGTGTTCGGCTTCATCTCTATGCTGCTCAATGTCCTGCGCGACGAGAAGCCCGACTACATCGCCGTCACGTGGGATGCGGGATTGAGTGGACGCCGCGAGGCGTTCAGCGAGTACAAAACCAACCGTAGCAGTATGCCCAGCGACCTGGGCCGCCAGATTGAGCGCATTCGCGAAGTGCTGGATGCCCTGCGCATCCAGTCTCTGGTCGTCGAGGGCTACGAGGCCGACGACCTGCTGGGGACGCTCGCGCTACGGGCGGGCGAGGATGGCCTGGACACGGTCATCGTGACTGGCGACAGTGACACCTACCAGCTGGTCGGCCCTCACGTGCGCATCGTGACGACGCGCGGCCGCTTCAATGAGCCGGTGATCTACGATGAGGCCGCCATCCAGGCGCGTTACGGCCTGTCGCCCGCGCAGCTCATTGACCACAAGGCCCTCAAGGGCGATACCTCCGACAACATCCCCGGCGTGGCAGGCGTAGGCGACAAGACAGCCACGACCCTTCTTCAGACGTACCACACCATCGAAGGCATCCTCGCCCACCTGGATGAGGTAAAGCCGCCGCGTATTCGCGAAGCCATTGCCACTATGCGCGATCAGGTCCTGCTCAACAAGCAGCTGGTGACCATCCGCGACGACGCGCCCCTTGATGTGAACTGGGACGACCTGCGCTACACTCAGTACGACACCGACCGCGTTCACGAGTTGTTCCGCGAGTTAGAGTTTCGCTCGCTGCTGGCGCGGCTGCCCGACCGCACCGCCGGCTCGCCCGTCGCGCGCGCCGACGGCGGGCCGATGCAGATGTCGCTGCTGGACGAGAGTGAGGCCACGCCTGGCCCCGAGGTCGCAAGCCTGGGGAATTACACTCTAGTCGACACACCTCACAAGCTGGCCGATCTGATCAAGCGACTGGGCGAAGGCGCGGATCTGACGGTGGACACCGAGTCTACCAGCACCGACCCTCTGCTGGCCGACCTGGTAGGGATAGCCGTGACGGCTGCCGACGGCGAGGGCTACTACATCCCCGTCGCCCATACCACCGGCCAGGGTATCCCACTGACCGACGTGCAGGCCGCGCTGGGGCCGCTGCTGGCAGACCCCGACCGGCCCAAGGTTGCCCACAACGCCAGCTACGACCTGGCCCTGCTGTGGAGCCACGACTTCGCGGTGGGCGGGCCGGTGTTCGACACAATGGTAGCCGCGTGGCTGCTGGAACCGGGACGGGGCGGCTACGGCCTCAAGGAACTGGTATGGAACCGTTTCGGCGTCGAGATGACGCCCATCTCCGCCCTCATCGGTAAGGGGCGCGAGCAGATCAGCATGGCCGAGGTAGACCCGCAGCGGGCCGCGCCCTACGCCGGGGCTGACGCCGACATGACGCTGCGGCTGGCGCGCGCCCAGGAGCCAGAGCTTAGGGATCGCGCCCTGTGGGACCTGTTCACCCAGATCGAGATGCCACTGACGCCCATCCTGACGCGCATGGAGATGGCGGGTATCTTGCTGGACGTGGACTACCTGATGGGGCTGTCCACCGAGTTCCACCAACGGCTCCAGGCGCTGGAACTGGAAATCTACGATCTGGTCGGCTACCCCTTCAACATCGGTTCGACCAAGCAACTCGCGTCGGTTCTGTTCGACCAGCTAGGGCTACCGCCCCAGAAGCGGACGAGCACCGGCTACTCCACCGACATCAGCGTGTTGGAAGCGTTGCGCGGCCAGCATCCCATCATCGACAAGCTGGTGGAGCACCGCCAGTTGTCGAAGCTCAAGTCAACCTACATCGACGCCTTGCCATTGCTGGTCAGCCCGAAAGACGGCCGTGTCCACACCGACTTCAACCAGT
>CAZJJF010000202.1:0-4454 GCA_964546245.1 uncultured Anaerolineales bacterium | reverse complement strand
AGAACATCCCCATCCGCACCGACGAGGGCAAGCGTATCCGCCATGCCTTCATGGCCGCGCCGGGCCACGTCCTGCTGACGGCCGACTACTCGCAGATCGAGCTGCGCATCCTGGCGGCGATGACGGGCGAGCCGACGCTGGTGGAGGCCTTCGAGCGCGGTGAGGACATCCACGCCCGCACGGCGGCGCTGCTATTCAACGTCCCGCTCGAGCAGGTGACGCCCGCCCAGCGGCGGCTGGCGAAGACGACCAACTTTGGCATCATCTACGGCATCTCCGGCTTCGGGCTGGCGGCGCGCACCGACCTGACCACCGACGAGGCGCGTGTCTTCATCCAGGACTATTTCAGCAAACTGCCCCAGGTAGAAGTACTGATGGACGGCTTCAAGAAGGCGGCGCGGCGCGACGGCTACGTCAGCACCCTCCTCGGCCGTCGCCGCTACTTCCCGGCCCTCAAGAGCGGGGCGCGCATCAACCTGGCCGAGCGGCAACGCATGGAGCGTGAGGCTATCAACGCGCCGGTGCAGGGTACAGCGGCCGATATCGTCAAACTGGCGATGGTCCGCGTCGATGGCGACCTGCGAGCGAGCGGGCTGCGGGGGCGGATGCTGCTCCAGGTGCACGATGAACTGGTCCTCGAGGTGCCGAAGGCCGAGGTAGACGCTACGGTGCAATTGGTGCGCGAAGCGATGGAAGAGGCCTACCCGCTCAGCGTGCCGCTGCGCGTAGATATCGCCGTCGGCGAGCGCTGGTCGGAAGTGGCCGACGTAGAGCGCAAGGCATAGCGACATGACCAGCAACGGCCTCACCACTAGTAACCGCGCCGGGCTGCCGCCTGGCACCCTTATCCACATCGGGCTAAAGCGCCGCGATACGACCACCCTGCGCGTCATCGACTACAGCTCTGCGTTCTACTCAGAGCGCGTGGCGGAGTCGGTCGAGGACACCCTGGCCTATCGGGACCAGGCGGCTGTCACCTGGATCGATATCGACTCGCTGCACGATGTGGAACTGGTGCGGCGTATCGGCGCGCTGTTCGGCATCGATCCCCTGGTCTTGGAGGACATTCTCGATACCAACCAGCGCCCCAAGGTCGAAGACTACGGTCCCTATATCTTCACCACCCTCAAGATGCTGCGCTATCACGCCGCTAATGATAGCATCATCGTCGAGCAGATCAGCCTCGTCCTGGGCGACCGCTACGTCATCTCCTTCCAGGAAGGAATCGAGGGTGATGTCTTCGACGCCGTGCGCCGCCGCACTCGTGATGGCGTGGGCCGGCTGCGAACGTCAGGAGCTGACTACCTGGCGTACAGCATGGTAGATGCGGTCGTGGACAGCTACTTCCTGGTTCTCGAACAGTATCTCAAGGAGATCGAGAAGCTGCGGGCGGGTCTGCTGGAAAACAATGACCGCGAGACGATGTACATCATCCTGACCCTGGAGCAGGAGGTGATGTCGATTCGGCGCGCGGTCTGGCCGCTCATCGAAGCGCTCAGCCGCCTGATGAAGGAAAAGTCGCCCTTGATGCGCAGTTCGACCAAGAAGTACCTGCGCGATGTGGACGACCACGTGCGCCAGGTGCTGGACGAAACCCAGACGGCGGTCGATATGCTGGACCGCATGCAGGATGTTTACCTGTCCAACGTCAGCAACAGCATGAACGAGGTGATGAAGGTGCTGACCATTGTGTCTACCATCTTCATCCCGCTGACCTTCATCGCGGGCGTATACGGCATGAACTTCGAGCTGATGCCAGAACTGGCCCATCGCTATGGCTACCCGGTGGTCCTGCTGCTCATGCTCGGCATCGCCATCGGCATGCTGGTATACTTCCGGCGTAAGAAGTGGCTGTAGGGCCGCTCGTATTGATAGCCCATTCCTTTAGCGGAGCCATTCTTCCATGACCCTTCAAGACCAGCTTGGCGCTATTCTCCGCCAGGCCATTCTACAGGCCCAACGCGACGGCGCGCTGCCCGCGTTCGACGTGCCTGCCGACATCACCATCCAGCGTCCCAAGCCCGGCTACGGTGACTTCGCCTCGCCCGTGGCGATGGCCCTGGCGAAGCCCGCTCGCATGGCCCCTGTCCAGATCGCCGAGCGTGTCGTCGAGCGTCTGCCTCACAACGGCCTCATCGGCAAGGCTGAGGTGGCCGCGCCCGGTTTCATCAATCTCTGGCTGGCGTCGGCCTGGCTGTCCCGGCAGGTGGACGATATTCTCGCCACGGGCGCGCGGTTCGGCGATATCGACCTCGGCGTCGGCCAGACATCAGACGTGGAATTCGTCAGCGCGAACCCGACTGGCCCGCTAACGGTGGGCCACGGCCGCAACGCCATCATCGGCGACACCCTGGCCCGCGTCCTGGAGGCGGCCGGCTACGATGTGACCCGCGAGTATTACTACAACGACGCGGGCCGCCAGATGGAGCTACTCGGCGAGTCAGTGCGCGCCCGTTACCTGCAACTGCTGGGGCACGCTGTGGAATGGCAAGACGCCTACTACCAGGGTGAGGATATCACCGAGATCGCGCGCACGATGGTCGCCGACTCCGGTGACTCACTGGTGGACTGCACCACAGGACCCTTCCGCGAACGCGCCCAGGCGGTCATCACCGCCGACCAGCAGGCGGTGCTGGCGAAGCTGAGCGTACGCTTCGACGTCCTGTTCAATGAGCAGAGCCTGACCACGGGCGGTGCGGTGATGGAGGTAGTCAACGGGCTGCGCGAGCGCAGCTATGCCTACGACCACGATGACGCCGTGTGGTTCAAAGCGACGGCGTTTGGCGCCGAGAAGGATCGTGTCATCATCCGCTCCAACGGCGAGCCGACCTATCGCCTGCCCGACATCGCATACCATAAAGACAAGCTCGACCGGGGCTTCGACCTGATCATTGACGTGCTTGGCTCGGACCACGCCGCCCAGTACCCCGACATCGCCAACGCGCTGACGGCCCTCGGTTACGACACGGACACAATCAAGGTCGTCATCTACCAGTTCGTGACCCTCATCCGCGACGGTCAGGTCGTGAAGATGAGTAAGCGCAAGGCCAATTATGTCACGTTGAACGAACTGGTGGATGAGGTGGGGCCGGACGCGGTGCGCTACTTCCTGCTCACGCGGGCGGCCGACACCCATATCGAGTTTGACCTGAACCTGGCCCTGGAACAGAGCGACAAGAACCCGGTGTACTACGTCCAGTATGCCCACACGCGCATCGCGGGCGTGCTGCGCCAGGCCCAGGAGCGCGGTATCACGCTGGATATGGGCGCGGATGTGTCGGCCCTGACAGACCCGGCCGAGCTGGCGCTCATCAACGAGATGCTGCGGCTGGAGGAAGTGGTGCGCCTGGTGGCGACGACCCTCGCCCCCCACCACCTGACCTACTACGCCACGAGCCTGGCGACCGCCTTCCACACCTTCTACGACCGCTGCCCGGTCCTGCCGCCGAAGCAGGCCGACCCGGCCCTGACCCAGGCGCGGCTAAAGCTGGTGGCGGCGGCGAAGCTGACCCTCGCCCGCAGCCTGCACCTGATGGGCGTCAGCGCGCCAGAGCGCATGTAGCGAACCGCGTAAGGAAGCCCCCGCGTCGGGAATGCCAATCGGGACATCCCGCACAGGAACTTGTATGCTCGACAGACTTGACCAGATTGAACAACGCTATAACGACATCAACGACGCCCTCATCGATCCCGAAGTCCTCGCCGACATGGAACGGCTGACCGCCCTCGCCCGCGAGCAGGCCGAATTGCAGGAGATTGTCGACACCTACCGCGCCTATAAGACCGTCAGCCACAACCTGGCCGAGGCGCGCGAGCTGGCCGACGGCGGCGACGAGGAGCTGGCCGAACTGGCCCAGGCCGAGTTGCCCGAGTTGGAGGCCGAGAGCGCGGCCCTGGAGGCGACGCTGAAGGGCCTGCTCATACCCGGCGACCCGAATGACCAACGCGACGTCATCCTGGAGATTCGCGCCGGCACGGGCGGCGATGAGGCAGCCTTGTTCGCTGCCGACCTGTTCCGCATGTACCAACGCTACGCCGACGCCCACAACTGGAAAGTGGACGTCATCAGCGCCAACGAGTCGGGTATCGGCGGCTTCAAGGAAATCATCGCCGAGGTCAAGGGACGCAACGCCTACTCGCGTCTGAAGTTCGAGAGCGGCGTCCACCGCGTCCAGCGCGTGCCCGACACCGAGTCCCAGGGGCGCATACATACTTCGACCGCCACCGTCGTCGTGCTGCCTGAAGTTGACGAGGTGGACATCAGAATCGACGAAAAGGACTTGCGGATCGACGTGTACCGCTCATCGGGCCACGGCGGCCAGAGCGTCAACACCACCGACTCGGCGGTGCGCATCACGCATCTGCCGACGGGGCTGGTCGTCACCTGTCAGGACGAAAAGTCTCAGCTCAAGAACAAGCTCAAGGCCATGTCCGTGCTGCGGGCGCGCCTGTAC
>CAZJJF010000201.1:0-7316 GCA_964546245.1 uncultured Anaerolineales bacterium | reverse complement strand
GGCCGCCTACCTCGAACTCGCCCACCAGCGGCTTGCGGCTATTCTGAAAGGCGGGGTTTTGGGGGTCGATACGGCCGGGGCTGGCGGACAGCTGAACGCCCCCTTCGCCCAGAGTCACGGTGACGGGCGTCGTAGCGTCCCCACCAGGGCGGTCGACGAAGGTTACGCCCCGATCGGCGCGAAACAGGAAGCCCTGGCGGATGTTGCCACCTGGCTCGCC
Source organism: uncultured Anaerolineales bacterium (assembly GCA_964546245.1). Classification (GTDB taxonomy): domain Bacteria; phylum Chloroflexota; class Anaerolineae; order Epilineales; family JAHCIE01; genus JAHCIE01. The sequence goes on along the minus strand of CAZJJF010000201.1, from coordinate 7,096 downwards.
GCCGTCCTGGTCATCCAGTGGGTCGATCTGGCGGTAGGCGTAGCTTGGCCCGCCCGCAGCCTGGATGGCCTCGCTAAGCCGCGCCCAGGTCCGGCTGGCGTCGACAACCCGGTCATCGTGGCGGCCGTTGTTGTCCTGAATCTCCTCCACCGCCAGGATGTCCGGCGATTTGAGATTCTGGACCACCAGAGACGCCAGCGCCTCGAAGCGGCCCACGTCGGTGGGATCGAGGTTCTGGACATTGAAGGTGGCGACGCTGATCTGGTCGGGTGCGGACGCGGTGGCCGCCTCGCGGCGAAGGCCGCCCCCTACCAATCCGGGCGGCTGGGTCAGCTGGAGCTTGTAGTTAGCAAAGCTGTAGTCCAGGACCCCGGTCAGCGGGGCGGCAAGACGGTCGCCGACCACGGCGGCCGGCATGCTCTGGCCCGCAAGCTTCAGAAGCTCGTCGTCCAGGAAGACCCGCTGCGGGTTGAAGCGGCCAGGCCGGACGACAATACCGCCGCGGGGTGAGCGCAGACCCGCCCCCGCCCCATCATCAGCCAGGACTACCACCTCACCAAAGGCGTTGCGCGGGCCGACCACCACGGGCTGGTTGATCTGGATGCGCATGCCTTCCAGACTCTCCCAGAAATCGAGGCCATCCTGGTCGGGGTCAAAGGCGACGCCGGCGCCCACCTCGCCGCGGGCATCGTCCTCGATGATTTCGGTGGGCGGTCGCCGCCCACCCGCACCGACGACAAGCGGCGCCGGTAACGGCTGGCCTGAGGCCACGACGCGCACAGTCGGCGTTTCAATGGATGTCGTTGTCAGGTTGTTAACCCCGCCCGGCGCGCCTGGCCGCACCTCGGCCACGCGGCCGCTCACCGCCACGGCATCCCCTACCTGCACGCCGGGCGGGCTGCCCGTCAGGACGAAGATGCCGTCCGAGGTGGCTGGATCGGCGTCGGGTGTGGCGTCTTGCAGGTAGAAGCCGTCCGCCCGGCCGGCCGTCACGATACCCGGTACGTCTACCACGGACTGCCCGACCCGGGGCGACACGTGCCCCGCCCCTTGAAGGCTGTGAATCCGTACCGCTGGCGGGGTCGGCGTCAGTGTCGGCGGCGGCAGGGATGGCAACGTGGGTGTGACGGAGGCGACGATGGCGATCGCTGTGGGCGCGGGCAGCACTGGGCTGCGGTCGCAAGCCACCAGTATCAGGCTGAGGCCGGTGGCGGTCAGCGAGTAGATGAGGCGAGGTAGGAGGGACGGCGCGCCCATATAGCACCAGCATACAACACATTGCAGGAAAGCGCAAGGGGTGGCCGAGGCGCATCAACCACTCGATGGATTTGACGCATCCACCGAATGATGTATAATCCGTCGCGGTTGCCAACCGGCCGCGCCTGTTTGATCGCCTAGTCTCAACATCGGCTTCCACATCGCGGCGGCGCTCTTTAGCGAGCGGGTGGCGACCCCTGTGGGAGGTGAACTTTGAAACACCGAATACCGTTGTGTGTCGCCGGTGCGCTGGCGGCCGTGATTCTCGTCGTGGTTCCCGCGCGGGCCGAAGGGCCAGGGGTGCGATGTCAGGTTGCGGCGTCAGTGCTTCGCGTGCGATCGACGCCTGATGGCGGACAGATCGGCGCGGCCTATGGCGGGACGTGGCTAACCGCGACGGGGCGTGATGCCGAGGCAACGTGGGCTAAGGTGGAGTGGTCGGACCGAGAGGCATGGGTGATGACGCAGTATTTGACTTGCGACGCACCCATCTCGGAATTGAATGAGACGGCGGGGGAGGCGTCGGAAGCCCCCACCGCCACCGAAACAACTGAAGACAATTCGACCGCGACGCCCGAGACGGTCCAGGCCGAGCCTGCGACTCCCGATGTGGATGCGCGGGCGTGGGCGATGTTCGAGCGCATCAACGGCCTGCGGGCGAAGGCAAATTTACCCGCCTACGAGTGGGATGAGCGCGCCTACACGTCCGCCCAGTGGCAGGCCGAGGACATGGTGAGGCGGCGCTACTTCGCCCACAATACACCCGATGGGCGGACGCCCAGCGACCTGATGCGCGCCGAGGGCCTGCCCTGTCCGGGCTGGTGCGGGCAGAACATCATCATGGGCCAGACAGCCGACGAGGTGAGTTACAGCCTCAACTGGTTCATGAACTCGACGGTCCATCGCAACAATCTGCTCAACAGCCGCTATGCCTACATCGGCATTGGCGTGGCTCGCGCCCAAGCTGGCGTGCGCTACTACGTTCTGAATTTCGCGGTGCGGTAACGCCGACACGCCTCCCGACCGGGAGGCGTGTCACTTATGTTTTAGCGGCATGTTCAGGTAAGAAAGTGATGCGGCACGCATCTAACTGATTCCAGGACGTCCCATACTGGGAATGGTTCGAGGCCTGGGGAAGCAGGGCCAGCCGCAAGACATGCTTGCGGGGCAACGAAGCCGCCGGCGACCCTGCGGGCCTCGGATGCGGCAGCTCGGGCTCACACCACAAGGGCGTGGCAATCTACCGGGACGCCGCCATAGGACGCGGGAAGGTCGCGCACAAGGCCGACGACTCCCGCGTCCTCCCTGTTAACCGACGAAGAGATACCAGGCCTGGAGGTCCGCCTCCAGGTTCTTGTTTTGGGCGCGCAATGCCTCATACAGGCGTGCGTTCTCGATGGCCGCCCCGCCCAGGTGCGCCACCGCGTCGAGAAACTCCATCTCGCGGGGGGTGAACTCGTGGGGGAGGGCGGAATACACCCGCATGACCCCGATGGGGCGGGCGTGGACGCGGAGGGGAAAGGAGACCGCCGACGCCAGGCCCTCGCGCTGGGCGGCGTCCGGATACTGCCAGCCACTGCCGGCGCCCACATCGGCGCTGATGACGGTATCGCCGCGCAGCACCTGCTGGTCGAGGCGGCTACGCGCCACCTCCACCGTACCCTTCGTCAGATAAGCGTCGCTCAGGCCGTAGGCGGCGGCCAGGTCCAGGGCGCCGCTGCGAGGGTCGAGGAGGCGAATGACCCCGGCGCGCAGCCCAATCTGGTCGACGGTCTGTTCGAGAATTGTCGCCAGGACCGAAGAAAGCTCCAGGGAGGAGTTGACGGCCTGGGCGATGGCCAGCAGGGCGTCCTGCATCTTGGCGTTTTCCAGGCTGGCGCCGGCGGCGTCGGCCACGGCCGCCAGGAAGGCGGTCTCCTCGGGGCTGAAGTGGTGGGGGCGGTCAGCGTAGACCCGCAGCACACCCACGATGCGCGGCCCGAAGCGCAGTGGCAGGGCCAGCACGGAGCGGATGCCTTCGCGGGCGGCGGCGTCGGGATACTGGAAGCGTGGGTCGTGGCCGGCGTCATCGACGACGACCATCTGGCCGGCAAAGACCTGGCGGTCGATCTCGCTGCGGGCCAGCTCCACATCACCCTTGGCCAGGTAGGCGTCGCTGAGGCCCATGGCGGCGACGAGGGTCAGGCGGCTACGATCGGGCGTGAGCAGGCGGACCGTCCCGCCGCGCAGGCCTAATTCGCGGACGGTGGTCGTCAGGACCGCCCGCACTCGGTCGGGCAGGGTAGCGCCGGCCTGCATGGCGTGCATGATTTGCACCAGGGCGGCGACACGGGGCGGCAGCGCGGACAGGTATTCGGGCGCGTCCATAGGCCCTCCCAGGTGAAGGTGGCGTCACCCTTAGTTATACACCCGCCGGGGCCAGATGAAAAGGCGGGGGCAGGCGCGACATCGCGCTTGCCCCCGCCTGGTGGCCCCTGGGTGACTACAGGCTCAGCACGCCATTGGTCGCGCCGAAGGGCGTCTCGACCACGCCGTCGGCGGCGGGGTCGGTGACCCACGCGTGACCGTCGACCAGGTAGCGGAACTGATAGGCCTGGCCGGCCGGCAGCGTCGTGCTGGCGGCGAAGACGCCGTCCTTCTTGCGCAGCTTCATGGGCAGCGCGGCGGGCTGCCAGGCATTGAAGTCGCCGACCACCGCAACCGACTGAGCGCCATTGGCGGGCAGCTCGAATTCGACCTTAACCTGAGCGCCCTTGCGCTGGGCTGTCTTCTGAATCATGCTTAACCTCCTGTGATAGACACGCTGGCTGGGTGGCGCGACATAATACGCCTCCATTTCGCCCAACCGGCGGGCAATTATAGCCGGATGCCCCGTTGGGTCAAGCTGGCGACGGGTGCAACTTGCGCGGGTTCGACCTCTGGGCTATACTGCGTCGCAATGGTAGCCCGTCTATGGGGGTTGTGGAGGCCGCATGCGCGTGCAAGCCGTCATTCTGGCCGGCGGGGAAGGCACCCGCCTGAGTATTCTGTCCGAGAAGCGGGCCAAGCCGGCCGTGCCTTTCGCGGGCAAGTATCGCATCATCGATTTCGTGCTGTCCAATGCCGTCAACTCCGATGTCTACAATGTGGCGGTCCTGACCCAGTATCGCCCCCACTCCCTGAACCAGCACCTGGGCAATGGCCGGCCCTGGGACCTGGACCGCACGCGGGGTGGCCTGCGCCTCCTCCAGCCCTACCAGGGGCGGCGCGAGGGGGACTGGTATCGGGGGACTTCGGATGCCGTGTACCAGAATCTGAGCTTCCTGGACGCCACGGCTGACACCTTTCTGGTTCTGGGCGGCGACCACATCTACAAGATGGACTACCGACCGATGCTGGCTTTCCACCAGCAGAAGGCGGCGGACCTGACGGTGGGTGTGCTGCATGTGACGCCGGAAGAGGTCAGTCGCTTTGGCATCCTGAGCGCAGACGCCGACCAGCGCATCACCGACTTCAAGGAGAAGCCCAAACAATCGGATAGCACGCTGGCGTCCATGGGCATCTACGTCTTCAATGCCGACGTGCTCAATCGGGTGCTGCGCGGCCTGGATGGCTCGCGGCCGATGGATTTTGGCAAGGATGTCATCCCCGCCATGATCGACACGCATCGCGTGTACGCCTATCCCTTTGCCGGCTATTGGGTGGACGTCGGCACGGTCCAGTCGTATTGGGAGGCCAACATGGACCTGCTGCAGCCGTCGCCACAGCTGGACCTGTACAACCCCGACTGGACCATCCATACCCGCAGCGAGGAGCGACCGCCAGTGCTGCTGGGCGGCGACGCCGAGCTGGATCGCGCGCTGCTGTCCAATGGCTGTGTCATCGAGGGTCGCATCGAGCGCTCGGTGCTGTCGCCCGGCGTGCGGGTCGAGGCGGGGGCGGTGGTGCGCGATTCGATCATCTTCAACGATGCCGTGATCAGGGCGGGGGCAGTGGTCGATCGCGCCATCCTTGACAAGGGAGCGGTGGTTGGCCCGCGGGCCGTGGTAGGGGTGGGGCCGATGGACGTGGTTAACCGCGACTTCCCCGACCGCCTCAACACCGGCATCAGCCTGGTCGGCAAGGGCGCGGTCGTGCCCGGCGGTATTCGCGTCGGCCGCAACGTCATCGTGCGCCCTGACAGCCGCGAGACCGATTTCGGCGGCGACGTAGCCAGTGGGGCCAGCGTGTGACGTGGCGCGTGAAACGTGGAGCGTGGAACGTGAGAGCGCTCGAAGTTCTCACGTTTCACGCCTCCCGTTTCAGCCGGAGTGCAAGCCTTGCCGTGCGTAGGCCCTCCTCCCGGTAGAAAACTACCCTGGAGAGAGCCATGCGCCTGGGATGCGGGCCGGGGCTGTATGGCCGCCCTGGCCTGCGCTGTTATGACGCTCGCCCCGACGGCCACCTGAGTGTCAGCCTGGCCTATGTCCGCGACGGCCTGGCCTGGTGCCGCCAGGCGGAGCTGCGCCTGCTGCGGCTGCACTGGCGGCTGGCGCCGGGGCCGCCGCCTGCCGCCCTGGCCCAAATCGAAGCCTGTCGCGCTGAACTGGCCTGGCTGGGTGAGGCGGCTCGCGCCGCCGACATCCGCCTGACGCTGCACGCCCCGCTGGGGGCGGGGCTGGGGGCGGCCGAGGCGGGGCTGGCCCGCGCCGCAGCCCAGACTCTAACGGGCCTGGCAGCCCTCCTCGACGGCCTGGGGGCGCCGGGGGGTGTGGTCGTCTGCCACATCGGGGGTGGGGACGACGCTGCGCCCGGCCGCTGGGCCGAGCGCGCGCTGGCGCTGCCGGCTGAGGTGCGCCGACGCCTGGCCGTCGAGCATGATCTGGTCCACCCGGTCGGGGCGGCCCTGGCCGTCCATGCCGAGTGCGGCGTGGCGGTGGTCTTTGATGCCCTGCACCATCAGCTGCGCCCCGACGGTCTGGGTGGGCGGGCGGCGCTGGCGCGTTGCCTGGCGACCTGGCCGGCGGACGTCACGCCCAAGGTTCACTTCAGTTCGCCCCGTACCGAGGCCCGCCTGACGCGGCGGCGCGGCGGCGTCGAAGCCCGCCTGCCCCGCCCCGAAGAGCACGCTGACCTCATCAACCCCTTTGAGTTCATGGCCTTTCTACGCGAGGCGGGGGGCCTGCCCGACTTCGACATCATGGTCGAGGCGCGGGCGTCGGACGTGGCCGTGCTGCGCCTGCGGGCGGACATGGAGAGATTAGGGATTGGGGATGAGAGATTGGGATGAGCGATGCAGATGGAGACGTGGCCGGACGATGACACGCCGCTGTTGGTGGCGGTGGTGACCAGCGCGGCGGACCTGGCGCGGGCGGCGGCGGGCTGGTACCGCGTGCCCGTGGCCCCCGCCCCGTCGCGGCTGGGCGCCGAGGCCATTGCCCTGTACCAGACGCGGCGTTGCGGGCCGGATGGGGGCCAGGTGCGCTGGTGGGCGCCCCTGCGCCGCGTCCACCTGGCGCGGCGGCGCGAGCTGATTCCCGACGAGCCGCATCACCCCCGCGCCGATGCCCTCTATTACCGCCTGGACCTGGACCCGCTACGGCCCCTGGCGCGGCCCATCCCCGCCCGCCGCCTGCGCCGCGTTGTGTTCATCGCCACGACCTGGGGTCGCCTGGTGACAGCCGCCGACCTGGCTGACCTGTTCGCCCACGAGCCGCGCCGCGTGACGCTGGCCCGTGGGCTGACCACGGCTGAGGACCTCTCTGCCTCATAGAGAACGCGAAGACACCACGACGCGAAGGGGAGATAGATAGAGTCCCCTTCGCATCTTCGCGCCTTGTATGTTTGTGCCAGGAGCGGGATAATGGGTTCACCCTACGGG